>JBBATT010000336.1:0-2962 GCA_040398605.1 Chakrabartia sp. | reverse complement strand
CCGCCTCGCCAACGGCCCGACGCTTGCTTACGCCACGATGCGCAAGAACATCCTGGTCGCCATGGAAAACAGCTATTCAGAACAGCTCCTCGCCGAAGCCGAAGGGCAGCGTATTGCGGGCTCTTCCGAAGATGCAGCTGAAGGCGGCATGGCGTTCCTTGAGAAGCGCAAGCCGGCATTCAAGGGGCGTTGATTTGACCTCTCCCGCCTGCGGGAGAGGATACGCAGCCTTGCCGTAATGCGGCTAGGCGAAGTTGGAGAGGGCATGAGCGTAGGCCCTCTCCGCTGCGACTAGAATTCGCTGCGCTCATCAAGTCTCGCGCCTCTCCCGCAAGCGGGTGAGGATAAGATGGAAGTAAAATGGCAAAGATCGAAGACTGGCAGGCCGCAGCGGCCAAGGAAGTGAAGGGTAAAGACCTCACCTGGCAGACGCCGGAGGGGATTGCCGTGAAGCCGCTTTATACAGCGGACGATGTGACCGCTGATCCGGGCCTGCCGGGCTTTGCGCCGTTCACGCGCGGGGTTCGCGCGTCCATGTATGCGGGTCGCCCTTGGACGATCCGCCAATATGCGGGCTTCTCAACCGCTGAGGAATCGAACGCCTTCTACCGCCGCAATCTTGCTGCGGGTCAGAAGGGGCTCTCGGTCGCGTTCGATCTTGCCACGCACCGTGGCTATGACAGTGATCATCCCCGCGTTGTCGGCGATGTCGGCAAGGCGGGTGTCGCCATCGATAGCGTTGAGGACATGAAGATCCTGTTCGACGGCATCCCGCTCGACCAAATGTCGGTCTCTATGACGATGAACGGCGCGGTCATCCCGATCCTCGCGTTCTTCATTGTGGCTGGCGAAGAGCAGGGCGTGCCCGTTGAACAGCTCGACGGCACGATCCAGAACGACATCCTCAAAGAGTTCATGGTGCGGAACACCTATATCTATCCGCCCGAACCCTCGATGCGCATCATCTCCGACATCTTTGCCTTCACCAGCCAGAAGATGCCCAAATTCAACAGCATTTCCATCTCCGGCTATCACATGCAGGAAGCCGGGGCGACGCAGGTGCAGGAGCTTGCCTTCACCATCGCTGACGGCATGGAATATGTGAAATATGGCGTTGCTTCAGGCCTTGACATCGATAAGTTCGCAGGCCGTCTGAGCTTCTTCTTCGCGATTGGCATGAACTTCTTCATGGAAGTCGCCAAGCTCCGCGCGGCCCGCGTGCTTTGGCACCGCGTGATGACGAACCTTGGTGCGCAGGATGAACGTTCCAAGATGCTGCGCACGCATTGCCAGACATCAGGCGTCTCGCTGACCGAGCAGGACCCTTACAACAACGTCATCCGCACCACGATTGAGGCGATGGCGGCGATGCTGGGCGGCACCCAGTCGCTCCACACCAATGCGCTCGATGAAGCGATTGCGCTGCCGACCGATTTCTCCGCGCGCATCGCCCGCAACACACAGATCGTAATCCAGGAAGAGACCGGCATGTGCAATGTCGTCGATCCGCTGGGTGGCAGCTATTACATTGAGAGCCTGACGCAGGAGCTGGTCGACAAGGCTTGGGAAATCATTGAGCGGGTCGAGAGCGAAGGCGGCATGGCGAAGGCTGTGGCGGCGGGCTGGCCCAAAGCTATGATCGAGGAAGCCGCCGCTGGCCGTCAGGCGCGGGTGGACCGGGCCGAAGACGTGGTGGTCGGCGTCAATAAATATCGCCTGCCAAGCGAAGATCACCTCGACACGCTCGATGTGGACAATGCCAAGGTCCGTGAAGGGCAGATTGCCCGCATCAAGGCGATGAAGGCCACGCGTGATGAGGCTGCCTGTCAGGCGGCATTGAAGGCGTTGACGGCGGCGGCTGCCAATCACCCCTCCCGCTTGCGGGAGGGGACGGGGGTGGGCCTGTCTGCCACCACCGACGCTGACCCACCCCAAACCCCTCCCGCAGGCGGGAGGGGCTTAGATAACAACCTCCTCGCACTCGCCGTCGTCGCGGCCCGTGCGCGCGCCACGCTGGGCGAAATTTCCTCAGCGATGGAAGACGTGTTTGGCCGCTATGGCACCACGCCGACGCCGGTGAAGGGCGTCTATTCGGCCCCCTATGCCGGTGACCCGCGCTGGGCGCAGGTGGTGGACGGTGTGGATGCCGTCACCCGCCGCCTCGGGCGCAAGCCGAAGTTGCTCGTCGCGAAGATGGGGCAGGACGGGCATGATCGCGGCGCCAACGTCATCGCCTCGGCCTTTGCCGATATGGGCTTTGACGTGGTCTCAGGGCCGCTGTTCCAGACGCCGGACGAAACCGTTGTCCTCGCGCTGCAGAGTGATGTGGACGTGGTTGGCGCCTCTAGCCTTGCGGCAGGCCATAAGACGCTGATCCCGGAACTCATCAGCCTGCTCAAAAAGGAAGGGCGCGGGGACATCAAGGTCATCGCCGGCGGCGTCATTCCGCCGCAGGATTATGACTTCCTCCGCGATGCAGGTGTGCAGGGCATTTACGGACCGGGTAGCAATGTCGTCGAGTGCGCGGCGGACGTGCTGCGCCTGTTGGGGCACAATATGCCGCCGGTGGGGGAATGAGATACCGTTTACCCTGAGCTTGTCGAAGGGCCGTCCTTTGCTGGACGTTTAGCTATTTAAGAAGGGCAGGGCTTCGACAGGCTCAGCCCAAACGGATTTGGGAAGTTGAAAACATGTTCAAAAAAATCCTGATCGCAAACCGGGGCGAGATTGCCCGTCGTGTCATCAAGACCGCCCGTCGTATGGGCATCAAGACGGTCGCCGTCTATTCGGATGCCGATGCGCGTGCGCCGTTCGTGCTGGATGCGGATGAGGCGGTGCATATCGGCCCGTCGCCAGCCGCGCAGTCCTATCTGATCGCGGACAAGATCATCGCGGCGTGCAAGGCCACGGGCGCAGAAGCTGTTCATCCCGGATATGGCTTCCTCTCCGAACGCGCCAGCTT
>JBBATT010000335.1:0-2976 GCA_040398605.1 Chakrabartia sp. | reverse complement strand
TAAAGCGTGGCCAGAAAACTGAAGATAAAGGCCATGATGGTGATGCCCAGTATCTCGAGCGGGTCTACTTTTGACGGCAATTCGGTGAGATAGCGGATCTGCGGGTCCCACAAGGTCTGCCCGGTCAAAAACTGGATGCCGTTGACCACGCTTTGGCGGAACAGGAGAAAGATAAAGCCGAGAATGACCCCTGCCACCGTGCCCAGCGCGCCGATGGTCGTCCCGACCGTCATGAAAATGCGCAATATGCCGCTGCGCGAGGCGCCCATTGTCCGCAGGATGGCAATGTCACGCGTCTTGGCCCGAACGAGCATGATCAGCGACGACAGAATGTTGAAGGCCGCGACGAGAATGATGATCGACAGGACCACAAACGACACCACACGGTCCACCGCTAGCGCCTCAAACAGCGACGCGTTCATGCTGCGCCAATCATTGATGACCCCACGGTCGCGCACCTTTGGAACAAGTGGGGCAAGGATATCCCCCACGCGGTCCGCGTCGTCCGTGTCGATCTCGACCATGCCAACGGCATCCCCCAGCAAAAGGAAGGATTGCGCATCTTCAATTGGCACGATCACGAACGCCTTGTCGTAATCATAGATGCCAACTTCAAAAATAGCGGACACGCGGTAGGCCACAATGCGCGGCACGGAGCCAAAAGGTGTCGACTGCCCATCCGGGGAAACGAGACTGATCGTGCTGCCCACCTGTGCACCAAGCGCCTCTGCCAGCCGTGCGCCGATGGCGACGTTGCCACTGCCGGGCGAAAGTTCATTTATTGAACCTGCCAGCACATTTGTTTTGAGCAATTGGTTGGACCGTATGTCGGACACCCGCATGCCGCGTAGCAGAATCCCCTGAACGCGACCGTTAAAGCTCGTCATCAGCGGCTGTTCGATCAACGGTGTTGCCGATTTCACGCCCGGCGTCAGCTTTGCCTGTTCGACAATGTCCTGCCAGCCCTTGAGCTTTCCATCATAGCCTTGGACGACTGCATGCCCATTGAGGCCGACGATCTTGTCAAACAGCTCTGCCCGAAAGCCGTTCATGACGCTCATGACGATGATGAGCGCAGCAACGCCCAGCATCACCGCAGCAAGGCTGATCGAGGCCACCAGAAAGATGAACCCATCTCCCTTTCCGGGTAGCAGATAGCGTTTGGCGATGAAGCGCTCATAGCGGGTCAGAAGCATCGTCACGCGGTCTAGAGTTCGCAGGCTGCGCTGGCAATGGCCTGGGCACCTGTTGCGGATTCAACACAGGACACGTCAAATCGGTTTCAGTGGCACATCAATACGATGACAATAGCAAGCTGATCCGATAGCCCATTCTGACTGAACATGGCCGTGGTCAATGGTTCGGGGAGACTCTGTAAGGACGGCACAAAGCTGACCGACAGAGACGATACTATAAATGGGGGCGGACGAGTTTCTATTCGTCACGCAATGCGCCCGGACCGGCAACGGCCCGGGCGCAACGCATTTGGGCCAAGGCGATTTGCCAGAGCAATGCAACCAAAGCCGTTGGCCAACGTTCTTAAAAAATGGCCCCGCATAAACGATACCTTTACGCCGTTCGTATAGAGCCCTCCATCCACAGGGGTTTTCGGCCGGTCGTGTCGGAAACGGTAAGGGGTCAACATGGCATCCAGAGCGATGGAAGATAAGGCGACGAGAGGGCTGCCAGCCGTCATCATCGCGCTTGCCGCACAGGACGGATCTGCCGCGCATGTATATGCAGGTGGAGACGAACTCTTGCGGGGCCGCCATGCGACACGCAATCTTGCCGATGTCATCCACCACTTCGGGTATCTCCATGGCCGGCACCCGGGCATTGTGGCCTCTGCCCTTTTGAAAACGCCGAACAGCGAGACAAAAGACTGGTTTGAAACTGCGGTTGACGGTTTTGATCAGGAACGATCCTATCTCACCAAGCTCGTCGTGGCTGTCGGCCCGACGCCCAGCACGCCCGGGCAAGCTGAATGTGAATCGGCTCTGACCAGCCAACACCACGCAATGGAAATGCTCTCGCATTCCGATCGCCTTGGCTGCGCCTTTGGCGCGGCAGCCGCCCTCATTCTTGATTGGGCGGCGATTCGGGTGGTCATGGACCGCGCAGCTGAACGATTTGGCCTCATCCCGCCGCGTTGCACGCTCCCGGAAGCGGACGAGACGGCAGCCGCCATCCGTGCGATTGCCGCAGTCCCAGCGGCAGAACGGGCCCTCAGCTTCGGCGCGCAGCAGCTGCTCGCACAACATCGCGGCCTTTGGGATCTGCTCGAATCACGACAGGTCGCCCGCGGCGAATACTAAGACTTCTATCAGGGTGATTGACGATTTACCGGCTTGCACCAGCCGCGCGCCCTGCTTATCGCCTTTGACAGATTGCCGTTTACGTCAAAGGAAATGTCCATGCGCTTTGAAGGCACAAAGTCTTATGTTGCCACCGACGACCTGAAGGTCGCGGTCAATGCTGCCGCCCTCCTCCGCCGCCCGCTGCTCGTGAAGGGTGAACCCGGCACAGGGAAAACCGTGCTGGCCGAAGAAGTGGCCAAGGCCTTGGGCGCACCGCTCATCACCTGGAACATCAAATCGACCACCAAAGCGCATCAGGGCCTCTACGAATATGACGCTGTTGCCCGTCTGCGCGATGGCCAGTTGGGCGATGAACGCGTTCACGACATCAAAAACTATATTAAGAAGGGTAAGCTCTGGGAGGCTTTTGAAAGCCCCGTCTTGCCCGTTCTACTGATCGACGAAATCGACAAAGCCGACATCGAATTCCCGAACGATCTCCTTCAGGAACTCGACCGGATGAGCTTTGACGTTTACGAAACGCATGAGACGATTTCGGCCAAAGAACGCCCGATCATCATCATCACGTCGAACAATGAAAAGGAATTGCCCGACGCGTTCCTGCGCCGCTGCTTCTTCCACTACATCAAGTTCCCGGACCGCGACACGATGCAGGCAA
>JBBATT010000334.1:0-2991 GCA_040398605.1 Chakrabartia sp. | reverse complement strand
ACCTATGCCAACAATACGACCAGCACGATCAACCGGGCCGCTATTACGGTGTGCACGGCGTACGTCGTTAAAACCTATGACGGAAACACCAGCGCGCTCGGCACGCCGGTCGTCACGCAAGGCGCACTGTTCTCCAATGCCAGCAATTCAGGAACATTGGATAACCTTTCAGGCGGAACTTATTCCTATGTTGGTTCAAATGTGAGCCGCGTTGGTGGCGTCGCATCAGGCGCGGTTTTGAATGACAAGGTCGTCACGGCCAGCAATGTTACCGTCAATGATGGCAATGGCGGCGGCAATTACATCGTCAGTTATGCCAGCAACCATTCGAGCACGATTACGCCTTACACAGTCGATTTGACCGGCAGCCGCGCGTATGACGGGTCGACTGTTGCTGATGCAGGCATCTTTACCCTTAGCGGCCTCGTGGGCCGGGAAACGCTTGGGTTGGCCGGTGCTGGTCAGGTCGGCAACGCCCATGTGACCTACACCAACAACACTCCTCTATCTCAAACGCTTAGCTCTCTTGGAACGCTGACGCTGACCGACGGCGCGAACGGCGGAGCATCACTCAATTACAAGTTGGTCGGCGGCACTCACAGCGTCACGGTCAATCCACGCACATTGACCTTCTCTGCGACCGTTCCAGATAAAATCTATGATGGCAACACGGCCATTCAGGTGAGCAGTCTTGTTTTCGAAAATCAGGTGAGCGGCGAACAGCTTGATCTCATCTACAATCCATTTGCGAACTTCAACAATAAGACTGCGGGCGAAAACAAGCCCGTGACGATTACAAGCATTCGTGTTCAGAGTTCGGCTTCGGCTCTCAGCTCCGACTATGTGCCGCTGCCCACTACTTATCAGGCACGTGCGACTGTCTTTAAGAAGGACATCACGGTTGTCGGGGTTGTTGCGACGGACAAGGTGTATGACGGCACAACCTCTGACGTGATCAACACCAGTGTTGCAGCCCTGGCTGGCCTCGTGACCGGTGACCAAGTTGGTATTTCCAATATGACCGGCACGTTCGCTACCAAGCATGTTGGGACGAACATTCCCGTGGTCGGCAGTGCTGTGACGCTGAACGGCGCGGATATGGGCAACTATAACCTTATCCAACCAACCGGGCTTAGCGCCAGCATCACGCCGCGCACTCTGTTCGTGTCGGCAACAGGCATCAACCGAGCCTATGATGGCACGACGAACACATTCGTTAACATCACCGATAATCGTATCGCTGGTGATATCGTGACGTTTGACTACGCGGCCTCGTTCCTCGACAAAAACATCGGAACAAACAAATTTGTCAATGTGACCATCAGCGCGCTGACAGGGCCAGATGGTCGAAACTATGTCTTAGCTGCAAATCCCTCGACCTTTGCGGATGTTACTAAGCTTACAATCGCCTTCACCCCCGTGGTCACAACCAAGGTTTATGATGGAACGACGGCAGCAACAGCCACCTTGGCGACAAACATCGCTGCAGGCGATGCGCTGACAGTCACATTCCGTGATGCGGCATTTGCCAATGCCAATGCCGGGACGGGCAAACTTGTGACGGTAACAGGCATCAATGTGTCGGGTGACCTGTCCAACTATAACTGGTCGCCATTTAATACGACAGCGACCGGGCAGGGGACGATTACTCCGTTCAGCGTCAACCTCACAGGAAGCCAAGTTTATAACGGTAGAACGTCCGTCGCTGCCGCAAACATGGTGATCGGTTCCCTGGTCAACAATGAAACGCTGATTTTGACTGGCGCGGGCAGCGTTGCGAACCGGAATGTCGGCACAAATAAGGTGGTGGATCCAACTGGCTTCCAACTCCTGAATGGCACTGGCCCAAGCGCAGGACTGGCGTCCAACTACGCCTTTACGGGCGGCAGTCAGACCGTTTCGATTACGCCTGCGGCTCTGACTATCACCTCGTCCAACGCGACGAAGACCTATGATGGGACAACATCTACCGCCAATGCGTCGACGGCACCGTTGGCGATTGTCAAATCCGGTAGCAACACGCAGCTGTTTGGTTCTGACAGCCTGACGGGTGGCACGTTCACGTTTGTGAGCCCGAATGTCGGCCGCGATGCAAATGGGGGTGTTGCCAATGATCGCACTGTAACAGTCAGCGGTGTTTCCGTGGCTGACGGCAATAACGGCGCCAACTATGTTGTCACCTATGCCAACAACACGACGAGCCGGATTGACCCCTATTCGGTGACGGTCACGGCACTCCCGCAAAGCCGGGTCTATAACGGAACAACGGGCGCCGGTTCGACGGCATTCGTTACCTCTGCGCTGATTGGGGCTGACTCGGTTTCGCAAGTAACCTTGACCTACAATACGAAGAATGTTGCGCTGGGCAGCAAGGTCATTACGCCGAGTGCAGCAGTGGCGGCCACAGGCACTTTGAGCAGCAATTATAGCTTCAGTTATATTGCCAATGCTGCAAGCACGATCACACCGGCGACCATTTCCGGCGTTTCGGGTATTTCCGTTCGCGATAATGTTTATGACGGGACAACCGTTGCCGATGTTTCCGCCGCTACCTTTGCAGAAAAATTTGCCGGCGATGACTTGAATGTTGCCCTGTCGATTGGGTCGTTTGACAGCAAGAATGTTGGACTTCGGACCGTGGCTATCACCGGTCTGACGCTTGGCGGCGCCGATGCTGCCAACTACACGCTGTCGAGCGTCTCTACGACAGCCACTGCCCGGATATTGCCGCGGATGCTGACTGTTTCTGCGTTGGCTCAAACCAAAACGTTTGATGGAACGACTTCGGTGACGAGCACGTCACTTGGAACAGGTTATGCGATTTCCGGAAACGTCGCTGGGGAATCCGTTGCCAGTGTGACCCTGTCATATGACAACGCGAATGTGAGCCGAGGCACCGACGGCTCTGTTCTGAGCGATAAGACGATTAATGTCAGCGGCGCCACCGCTGCCTCGGGTACAGATTTTGCCAACTATACGATCCAATATGCT
>JBBATT010000333.1:0-2994 GCA_040398605.1 Chakrabartia sp. | reverse complement strand
GAGTGCTGCAGGCACGTCCGGCTCTTCCATGAAGCCGAACTTCAAGATGAGGCGGTGGAAGCCCTGCCCCAGATCTTCCATCTTGCAGCGGCGATCCGCGTCAACATAAGGCACACCGGGGATCTGGACGGTCAGCAGGATGACGCGTTCATGGATGATCTTATTGTGCTTGAGGTTATGCAGCAAAGCATGCGGCACACCGTCAGGCGTCGATGTCATGAACACGGCGGTGCCGGGAACGCGTGTGGCGGAGTTCGCAGCTGAGCTGATAAACACCTTCACGGGCATCGCCGCCTCACGCATGCGTTCCATCATCAGCTTACGGCCGCGCGACCAGGTCGTAAGGAAGGTGAAAATGATAAGACCAATGACGAGCGGCACCCAGCCGCCAGACGGCACCTTTGTCAGGTTCGCTGTAAAATAGGCTGTGTCGACAATGAAGAACAAGGCGAGCAGCGGGACAATGTACAAACGGTTCCATTTCCAGATGTTGAGCAGCAGCACCGCCAACAGACACGTGTCGATGAACATCGCACCGGTCACCGCAATGCCATAAGCCGAGGCCAAATTGGTCGAACTGCCAAATTGCAGGACGAGCACAATGACCGCCACCATCAACGCCCAGTTGATCACCGGAATGTAGATCTGGCCGGCGGCACTCTCACTTGTATGCTGAATACGCAGACGCGGCATGAAGCCTAACTGGATTGCCTGCTGCGTGAGCGAAAATGCACCGGATATGACAGCCTGGCTCGCGATGATCGTCGCAAGCATGGCAAGGAGGACGAGCGGGAGACGGAAGTCTTCGGGCGCCAGCAGGAAGAAGGGATTTTTGATCGCTTCTCCCGCCTCTGCTGGCGAAAGCTGCATGATCATTGCGCCTTGCCCCAAATAATTGAGCATCAGGCCGGGCAGCACGATCCAAAGCCAAGACAGGCGAATGGGACGGCGGCCAAAATGGCCCATGTCAGCGTAGAGCGCTTCTGCACCTGTCACGGCCAGAACGACCGACCCGAGCGCAAGGAAGCCTCGCAGAGGATCATCCGCAAAGAAGCTCACCGCGTGGACCGGGGACAATGACCACAGAATTTCCGGCAGTTCGGCGATCTTCAACAGGCCCAGCACCGCCAATGTCGTAAAATAGACAATCATGATCGGCCCAAACAAAGCCCCAACCTTTGCCGTGCCGCGGGATTGTATCGCGAAGAGCCCAACCAGAATGGCCACCGAAATCGGCAGAACGAGCGGCTGCATCGCAGGATTAACGACCGTCAAGCCTTCAGCGGCGGACAACACCGACATCGCTGGCGTGATCATCGAGTCGCCATAAAAGAGAGCGGTCGCAAAGACGCCGAGCATCACGATGGGAACGGACCAGCTTTTGCCAGAAGACTCCCGGTTGATCAGCGCAAGCAGGGCAAGGCTGCCCCCTTCACCCCTATTGTCCGCCCGCAGGATGACGGTGACATATTTCAGCGTCACCACGGTCATCATTGACCAGAAGATGAGGCTCAGCACGCCATAAATATGCAATTGATCCGGTGTGATTTTGTGATGACCGGCAAAAGTTTCGCGGAAAGCGTAGATCGGGCTGGTGCCAATATCGCCATAAACGATGCCAATGGCCGCGATCATGAGCTTGGAAAGCGGCCCATGGCTCTGATGGCCAACTTCTTCCGAATCAGAAGTGTGGCTGGGTATGTTGGAATTGGACATGTTCAGTATCGTCCGATGGCAGCTTGATTTTGCATGGGATGCACGGTTCTCTGCACGCGATTTAGCCGCGCGCTAGCACGGGGGTGGTAGCGCCGCAAATCATTTGACCGGCGCTAGAGCTTTCCCGCTGCCCTGTTTCAGGACACCCATCTTCTCCAAGTCCGCCAAGAGCTGTGCACGAATTGGCATGTCTGGCGGCATGGAGGCCACCAATGACCCAAAAAGCGGCCTAGCTTCATCGATCCGGCCGTTTTCCGCCAGCGCAACAGCGTAGAAATAAAGCGCGCCTGGAAAACCCGGTGTGAGACGCAGCGCCTTGTTATAAGCAAACTCAGCAGAGGGAGAGAGGAAGCCTTGGCCGTGCGCGACAAGGGCATTGCCCAGACCCGTCCAGAGCGCAGGGCTGTTGCGGTTTTTGGAAATGCCGAGCTTGAGGACGCGCGCTGCCAGATCAGGCCGGCCAATTCGGAAATACGACTCCGCTTGCTTGAGCGCCTCTGCCTCACCGCCAAAGCGGCCCAGTAGATCTGCCGAAGCCTGCTGGGCGTCGTTAAGCGGCGCGTCAGCCTGGGGCTTCACCACAACAGGGGCCGCGGGCAATGCCGGACTGCCCTGAAGGGCATAGCCCACCAAACCGAGCGACAAAGCGGCACCCACCAGTAGGACAGCGCCAGCGGACAGGCGCGCCAGCTTCCACAGGCCCAAAAGGACAAGCAGACCAACGGCGATGATGAGGAAAAGCGACATCAGCGTTTCGACGTCCGGCGGATACGACCCATGGCTAGGCCCCCACCCATCATCAGCAGAAGCAATGGCAGACCCCATAGAAAAATGGTCGTTATGCTCAACGGCGGCTCATAGGTCACCCAATCGCCATAGCGCTGGATCAACCATGTGCGGATCGCCTCGGGGCGTTCCCCTTTTTGAATACGTTCGCGGATCAGGGATCGCATGTCTCCGGCCATTTCAGCGTCGGAGTCCGCAATCGACTGGCCCTGACAGACGAGGCAGCGGATCGTCTCCATCAGCGCCTTGGCCTGCTGTTCCTGCCGGACGTCGGTGAGCTGTACATTGGCAAGCGGCGCTGCCCCCATCCGCGAATCCGCGAAAACCGGGGATGCGAGCAGCAGGAGAGTGAGGACAAAGTGCTTCATCGAGCCTCCTCCAGCGCCTTCAAGATTTTCGGGATATCCTGTCCCTGAATATCCCCAATATGCTGATGACGGATGATACCTTTGCCGTCGATGACGAAGCTTTCCGGCACGCCAGAGGAACCAA
>JBBATT010000332.1:0-3038 GCA_040398605.1 Chakrabartia sp. | reverse complement strand
GATGCACTGACCATGGATGTCAAATTTCCAGCCATGATAAGGGCAGCGAATGTTGTCGCCTTCGACATGTTCTTTGTCGACAACGACATAAGAAGACGTGTTCTTGGCAAGGTGCGTGCCCATATGCGGGCAGAAGGCTTCCACAAGGAACACCCGACCTGAGCCGCCGCGATAGAGCACCATCTCTTCGCCAAAATAGCGGACGGCCAGAGGCGTCGTCGTCACTTCATCGGAGGTTGCCACCATGAACCAGCCACGGGGAAAGGTATGTTCGCCCAGGCCGTAATCGGCTGTCTTTGCCATGATGGTTCTCCTCAAACTCTCGTTAGCGGAGGAGATAACTCAAAACGTAGCCTCCGCGCAACACTGCTTTTGCGTTTGTGACAAAAATGAAGAGGCTAATCTTGTTTTGCGTAAAATTGGCTTGCTTGAATTACGCGAAGTGTCTCAATCGCCATTATCGATCACGCGGTCCTTCTCCGTAATCCGTACCACGCGCGGATTGTATTTGAGCGTTTTGACCGCGATTGACGTTTCCACATGGTGGACGCCGGAGATCGACAAAATGGGGTCGGAGGCCTGCTCAACTAGATTTTCAAGCTCATCAAAGACGCAGATGGCGAGGATGTTGAATTGCCCCATCGTGATCATGACGCCTGTAACCAGCGGCATTTCTGCAATCTGGCGCGCAACATCCCGCACGCGACCCACTTCTGCTTGCACGCCGATGAAGGCGAGCTTTGCGTGGTTGCTGAGGCTGAAGCCGGTGATGGCAGTAAAGGCGATCAAGCCATCCTGCTGGAGACGCTTAATGCGGCCTCGCACTGTCCCTTCAGTCACGCCAAGGTCCGCCGCGATCTTCCGATTGGAGACGCGGGCATCCTTGGACAGGATGTCAATCAGCTGGCGGTCCAGATCGTCAAGCTGTGGCGCTGTCATGCGGGCACCTGTTCTTCAATCGGGGCAACGTCGAATTTGTATTTAATCACGTCCACTGCAATCGTTGGCATCATCGACCGGATACCGGCGACTTGCGAGAATTTGTCGAGGAGGAGCCCTGGGAGTTCATCAAAATCGCGCAGCACGACGAGCATGTCGATGTCGTAGCGCCCCGTCACGACGTGCGCCGCGAAGACTTCAGGGAATTTCGCAAGGTCGGCTGCAACGTCAGAGGCTGCGCGTCCGTCCACTTCGATGGCCACTTCCATCAGCACGTTATAGCCATGCGCCGAAAAGTCGGAGACGGCGACCACGCGAAGCTGATTCGCGTCTTCCATCCGTCGGATTCGCGACGATACGGTCGTTGCCGTCAGGCCAAGATGGTCGGCAATCTGCTGGTTGGTTGCCCGACCGTTGATACGCAACTGATCAACAATGCTGCGGTCAATATCGTCGACGACGAAATCTAATGTCATATTCTTTGACGGGGCTCCCTGTGCACCACTCAAGGCAAGATGACCTGCGCGGCAGAAAAGCCTCCGTCAACAGGAATATTGGCACCCGTAACGAAGGATGCGTCGTCTGACAGCAAAAATGCAGCGACTTTTGCGACTTCTTCGGGGCGACCGGCGCGCTTCAGAAGATGCATGTTGATGAAGGCGGTGCGCACCGGGCTTTCGTGCTGGAGCATCTCGGTCATCGGTGTTTCGATGAAGCCGGGGCTCACCGCGTTCACGCGCACGCCCGCAGCGCCATAGTCGGCAGCCAGACTGCGCGTGAGTTGAAGGACAGCGCCCTTAGTCACATTATAGGGCGTATTTCCCTGGCAGCCGGTAATGCCGTAAATGCTCGACACCGTCACAATCGACCCGTGCCCTGCGGCGACCATGTGGGGCATCACGGCGCGCACGGAGAGCATGGTGCCTGTCAGGTTGACGGCCAGAGCGCGGTCCCAGTCCGCAAGGTCGAAATGCGTGACGGTTCCGGCAATGGAGATGCCTGCACACGTCATTAGGCCGTCGATCCGGCCGTAATGCTTCAAGACGGCAGCGACTGCCTGCCTCGTTGCGGCTTCATCAGTCACGTCCAGACTATAGCTGGTGTCCCGGTTGCCGAGCCCTTCGATCACGCCGATATCAGCGGCCGCCACGACGCCACCTTCGGCGCGGACGGCATCGGCTGTCGCTTTACCGATGCCGGAGGCGGCACCGGTGATGCAGATGACCTTGTCCGTTAGTCGACCGCTCACACGAAATCTCCCAGATCTTCTTTCATCATGCTGGCAACAAATGGAGAAACGGCGCGCGTTTCCACCCACAGGACTTCCAGCCGACGTTCAAAAAAGCGCCAGCCTTGGGCCGTGTCGCGGTAGCTGTTGTGATAGCGGATCGCCATGTCCATCACCCGCCAGTCGTCACCCGGCAGGATGTGGCTGGCGATGCAATAGGTTTCGCCCGTGATATTGCCCGCTGCATCCGCCTCGAATGTTTGATTGTAGACATTGTGCATGGTCATGCGAAAGGCGGCGAGCTTATCTGTCATGTCCCGAAGGCCGGCTTCCCCGCGAAAGCTGATTGGGTTTTCACCAAAGCCCATCACCGCGCCATCCTCTGTGAAGACGGAAAGCAGCTTGTCTGCATCGCGCCTGTCCACTGCCTGCGCGTAGCGAAAGGCAAGATCATGCAGTTCCTGCGGCGCGCAAAAGGCTGCCATCACGCAAGCGCCTTGCGCAGATTGGCTCCGGCATGGTTGACCCACTTCATCGCATCGGGAACGGCAGGCGTCATCCCGAAAAAGCCATGGATCATGCCATCTGCGATCTGATGGTCGGTGGCGATGCCAGCTTCCGAAAGCCGCTTGGCATAGGCATCCCCTTCATCCTTCAGCGGATCATATTGGGCGGTGATGACAGTCGCCGGTGGCAGGCCAGTCAAATCTTCGATGTGCAGGATGCGGGCAAGGTTCGCATCTATCGGGTTCGTTTCGCCGAGGTAATGCCCCCAGAACCACTTCATCGACCCGGTGGATAGAAAATACTCTCCACCGCCATTGCTGGCATAAGAGGTTGTTTCAAAATTGGTATCAGTCACCGGATAGAT
>JBBATT010000331.1:0-3049 GCA_040398605.1 Chakrabartia sp. | reverse complement strand
GCGACGCGTTGGGAGACCGGATCACCATCATCGGGCAGATTACAGACGGTGGCTGCACGGTTGATCCCACCAAAGCCAAGGGCGTGCCAAACGTCCGTGTCATGCTGGAAGACGGCAGCTACGCCGTGACGGACAGCGATGGCCGCTATCACTTCGAAGGTGTTCTTCCCGGCCTGCACGTGGTGCAGATCGACCCCTCAACGCTTCCAGAAGGGCAAGTGCCCGCGCAGTGTGCGGTCAATGCCCGCAGCGCTGGCAGTGCAATCTCTCGCTTTGTGGAAGGGCGTGGTGGCGCACTTCTGCGTGCGGATTTCCGCACCAAGCCCGGCGAAAACGCAGCCCGCCTGACGGCGGCTGAAACACAGCGCGCAGAGGCCCCAACGGCGGCTGAAGCAGCCGGCGCGACACGCGATTGGTTCACAGATCAGACCCCCGGCATTGCATGGCTGTTCCCCGAAGAAGACCATAACCCCCGCACCAAAGCGGTCCGGGTGGCGATCAAGCATCTGTCCGGCCAGTCGGTGAAGCTCTTCGCCAATGGCGCGCCAGTCCCAGCCCTTGCCTTTGACGGCGCGAAGAAGGACGGCAGCGGCACAATTGCTGTCAGCCTGTGGCGTGGTGTTGAACTGGAGACCCGCGAAACCAAGCTGATTGCCGAGATCGTCGATGCGAACGGCACCGTTGTCGAGCGCCTGTCGCGCTCGGTTTACCTCTCCTCAAGCCCGATGAACGCGGTCCTTGATCGCTCCAAGTCGGTGCTCGTGGCGGACGGCGTGACCCGCCCCATCATCGCCCTCAAGCTAACGGACCGTGACGGACGGCCCGTGGCACAGGGCCTGACGGGCGATTTCGCCGTTCCTGCCCCCTATTACCCGGCTGTGGAAGCCGATGCGCAGGCCGCACGTCAGTTGTCGGGTCTGGAGCGGGCTAAGCCTGTGTGGCGCGTCGAGGGGGATGATGGCATCGCTTATATCGAACTCGAGCCGACCACGACCTCAGGCTCGTTGAACATCACCCTGCCCCTGCGCGACCGCGATGTCGTCCGCATGGCGCGGATCGATGCCTGGCTGGATCCCGGTAAGCGGCCCTGGACGATTGTCGGCTTCGCCGCCGGCACAACTGGGTTCAACACGCTGGAAACGCGTTCAGAGAAGCTCGGTGCCGATGGCGAGAGCTGGTTCACAGACGCGCGCCTTGCCCTTTATGCAAAGGGCCGGGTCAAGGGCAAATGGCTGATGACGATGTCGTATGATAGCGACAAGGACAAAGACGACACGCGCTTTGGCGGGATCATCGATCCGGATGCCTACTACACGGTTTTTGCGGACCGCACGCAGCGTCGCTTTGACGCCGCCAGCGTCCGTCGCCTCTACCTGAAGCTGGAACGCCCGCAATTCTATGCGCTGTTCGGGGACTATGAAACGGGTCTGGGGGAAGCCCAGCTGACCCGCTATGTCCGCTCTTTCAACGGCGTGAAGGCAGAGTTCAAAAACGAACATCTGGGTGTCACAGCTTTTGCGGCTGACACGCCCTATCGCCATCGTCGCGAGGAAATTCAGGGCAATGGCTTGACGGGGCCATATGCACTGGCTGCCCGTGATATCCTCCCGAACAGCGAAAAGATCGTGATTGAAACCCGCGATCGCCTGCGTTCGGACCGGATCGTCGAAAGCCGCACGCTAGTCCGCCATATCGATTATGACATCGATTATGTGGCAGGCACGCTGCGCTTCCGTGAGCCGATCCTTAGCCGGTCCTCGGGCCTCGACCCCCAGTTCATCATCGCGGATTACGACGTAGACGGCGTCGCGCAGCGCGTGATGAATGCAGGCGGCCGGGTCAGCTGGAACAACACGTCCAAGTCGCTCCAGGTGGCGGCCACAGCCGTTCATGACGAGGATGACAATCTCCGCACGTCTGTGGGCGGCGTGGATGTGCGCTTCAAGCCCAATGAGACCACTGAGCTGCGGGCGGAAGTCGCGGTGAGCGATCAGCAAGCCAAGACGTTGGGCACGATGCAGGCTGCCGGCACCAGCACGGCGTGGCTGGTCGAAGCCGAACATCACGGTTCCAAGTTCGACGTGCTGGCCTATGCGCGTGAACAGGAATCGGGCTTTGGCGTCGGGCAAATCAACGGTGGTGAAAATGGCACCCGCAAGTTTGGCATCGACGGCCGTATGCGGATGACCCAACAGCTCTCGGTGACCGGCAGCGCGTGGCGCGAAGAATATCTGAATGACATTTCGAAGCGGGATGCGGCCAAGGCATTGGTTGAGTATCGCACGAAATCGGTTGACCTGCGTTCGGGCCTGACAGTCGCTTCTGACCGTCTGGCGGACGGCCGCACGCAGAGTTCAACCATCGCCCAGCTCGGAGCGGCCAAGCGCTTCTTCGACAATAAGCTGGAACTTGACGCGCAAACGGAGTTTCCGATCGCTGACAAGAATGACAGCATCGACTTCCCGGCACGTCACAAACTCGGCGCACGCTATGCGTTCAATGACGATATCACCTTGGTCGGCACCTATGAGATTGCGGACGGGCAATCTGTAGACGCCCGCACAGCGCGGATCGGCTTTGATCTCAAGCCTTGGGCAGGCGGGCGCTTAACCTCCAGCCTTAACCGTCAGCAGATTTCGGAATATGGCCCACGCAGCTTTGCCGCGTTCGGCTTGTCCCAGTCGCTGCCGGTCAGCAAGTCCCTCACCCTCGACTTTACGGTGGATGCCAACAAGACGCTGGGCGGGATCGACACAACCAAGGTTCTCAACGAGGCACATCCGGTTTCATCAGGCGGATTCATCGGCGGCGCAGACGGAACGCTGACCGAAGACTTCACTGCGATGACGGCGGGGGCGACCTATCGTGGAGAACGCTGGAGCTGGACGGGTCGTGGAGAAGTGCGGACGGCGGAAACAGGCAATCGTTATGGCCTGACAACTGCCGTACTGCGCCAGATTGGTGAAGGCCGCGCCATGGGTGGCCAGTTCACCTGGACCAAGGCAACGGGCCAAAGCGGCGTTCAGACAGAAGCCACAACGCTGGCGCT
>JBBATT010000330.1:0-3057 GCA_040398605.1 Chakrabartia sp. | reverse complement strand
GGCAAGGGTGCCTTGCCATTCATGGCTACGGTGCGGCATCGTCACGAGGTTGGCGACACTCATATGGCATTTGCCATCGCGGGTGTCGGGTGCCGGGGACACGGTCGCAGCATTCGCCGCCCACATGGATGAGGCTGACATGGCATTGGCGAGGAGCCGTTCGTCCGCTTCGTCCGTGGTAGTGCCGAGTTGAGCAAGCCAAGCCGTGTCCGGACGGTCCTGCGGCATGAAGAAACCTTGGGTGAGCCCAAGTCGCAGGTTGGCGCGCATCTTTTCGATACCTTGAAGCGCTGCCGCACGTGGTTGAGACGTTCCGCCCGCATTCTTGGCTGATGCCAGATTGCCGAGGCTCAGCCCTGCATAATTGTGACTGGGGCCGATGATGCCGTCAAAATTGATTTCCGTCAGCATGGGTTAGAACCGCGAGATATGTGTGATGAGATCGCCTTCACCGACGCCCAGAAGGTCAGCCGCCTCTGGGTCTATGGCGATGCCGCCATCTTGAGGCTCAAGCCAGCCATAAGTCGCGCGAAACGAGCCAAGCTTGCCGAAGGCGACCAAGTCTTTTTCGCCAGCCTTGTGTTCGCCGAGGGAGGCGTCGATCGCCACGATCTTCGTATCAGCTGCCTCTTTGATGCTTCTGATCTGGTCGGTCCGCGCCGTCATGGTTGGGCCACCGTCAAAGATGTCGATATAGTTTTCCCAATGAAACCCTTCATTCTCCAGCATCCGCATCGCGGCGCGACCGGAGGGGTGCGGAAGTCCAATCACGGCACGGGCGCTCTCGGGGAGCATGGCTGTGTAGACGGGATGCTTGGGCATCAGATCAGCGATGAACTGGTTGCCATGCACCGCGTTGAACTGATCGGCCTGCTGGAAATTCATGCCGAAGAACCGGCCTGCCACGCCATCCCAAAAGGGCGATCCGCCGGCTTCATCGATCACACCGCGCAGTTCGGCCAACGTCTTGTCGCCAAAGCGGGCGCGGTGGTTGCGGATGAACAGATAGCGGCTCCGCGCGATGAGCATACCAAGCCCGCCTGAGCGTTCCCCCGGGTGGAGGAAGAGCCCGCCGACTTCAGTGCAGCCTTCGAGGTCCGTTGACAGCGTCAGCATTTCTGCGCGGAAGGTCTTATCCAGCTCAACGCTATGCTGCGTGAGCATCCCAAGACGGTAGGAGTAGAAGGGCAATTTCTGCCCAACGCGAGAGAATATCTGGCAAGTGCCGCGTACTTCGCCCGTCGCCGTGTTTTCCATGACGAACACAAAGAGGTCTTCATCAATCACGTCTTCCGTTCGCGCAAAAGCAGCGGCGGCGCGTTCGAGCTTGCTGCTCAGCGCTTTGCGGTCGGGCGGCAAATTTGTGAAGCCGCCGCCTGTGCGCTTGGCCATTTCATAAAGGTGTTGTACGTCGTCCTTCTGTGCGGCGCGAATAATGGCGCTCACAGGCCACCTCTTTGTGCGATCCGCAACAGGGTAAGAGCGGAAAGGCGGGCACGTTCGGACAGGCTGTCCACGATCAGAAACTCCTCATCGGAATGGATGGCACCGCCGCGCGGCCCCATGGTGTCGACGACAGGAATGCCAGAAGCGGCGATGTTGTTGCCGTCACACACGCCCCCCGTCGGACGCCAGTTGATTGCCAGACCCAGTTCGCTTCCGCAATCGCGAACGAGGTTAAAGAGCTTCTCGGCCGACGCGTCGAGTGGTTTAGGCGGTCGGTTGAAACCGCCATGGACATGGCAGCAGACGTCATGGTCGCGTTTAACTGCAGCAACAGCATTGCGGATGACATCGGTGGCGCGCGTCATGTCGTCGCGCGTCATGGGTCGCAGGTTGACCCGCAATATGGCGAGGTCAGGCACGACATTGTTTGGCCCGCCACCATCAATGCGGGCGGGATTGACCTTCAGTCCGGGCGCTTTGGCAGCAGCGAGGCGGACCGCCAGATCGGCGGCGGCGACCAGCGCATTGCGCCCGTCTTCAGGATTGCGACCGGCATGAGCCGCCTTGCCGTGGATGACGATCGAGAAATTGCCGCTGCCCGGCCGTGCGCCTGCCAGAGTGCCGTCGGGAAGAGCGGGTTCATAGGTGAGGGCGGCCACCTTGCCTTGCGCCAGTTCAGTGATCAGGCGGGCGGAGGCGTGGCTCCCCGTTTCCTCATCCGAATTGATCAGGACATCATAGCCGATTGTTTTACCCACAGGTGTTGTCTCAAGCGCGGACAGGGCGGCGAGGATGACGGCGATCCCGCCCTTCATGTCAGCGGTGCCGGGCCCATTCAGGACGCCGTCGTCCAGCCATTTTAGCGACTGGAACGGATGATCGGTGGCAAACACAGTATCCATATGACCCGTGAGCAGGACACGGACAGGCGCATCTGGGCGGACGGAGAGCCGGAGATGATCGCCCCGTTGAACCTCAGTGATGATGCCCTTGCTGTCCACGCTTTCGACAGGGTCTGGCGCGATCAGCGCGACATCACCGGGAAGTGCCGAAAACGCGTCCGCGAGCAGCCCGGCGACGGTCTTGAGACCGGCCAGATTGGTCGTTCCGCTATTGATGGCGGCCCATCGCTCGAGCTGCGCCAGCATGGGGGCCTGCCCCGCATGCTCCAGCGCGTTCAGTTCTTCACCCGTCAATCCGGCCATTCCGCACCATAGCGGGCGACTGGCCGGAAGGCGAGGGGGCGACGTTAGGCCTTGGCTGCGTCCGCCTGAGGCCGCGCAAATTCGGACGGCACTTCAGTGTACATCTTCCGCGCCGCCGGACGCGCGGCGATCTTTTCGATCCAGGCGAGCAGACGCGGCGTATCTTTTGCGTTCACAAATTCCGGGAAACCGAACTGCATGCCACCGGCGATGGCGTAATTGCAGACATCGGCCAGCGTATACTGATCACCGATGAGCCATTCTGTCCTAGAGAGTTGATCTTCAAGGCGTTTTACCGAAACGCCGATCTTGCGGAGCTCATCTTCGAGAAGTTCTTTGGGAAAGCCTTTGCGGGCATTGCGCCATTTGGTCTGCTGTTCTGGAACCGGGATGCGCGCGACATATT
>JBBATT010000329.1:0-3065 GCA_040398605.1 Chakrabartia sp. | reverse complement strand
GATTTGTAATCAGGGGGTCACGAGTTCGAATCTTGTAGCCGGCACCATGGATTTCCGTTGTTTTAGGTTCATGCCGACGTCGTCGAGCGCCTTCCTTTTGCTGTCTAGGCATCAGATTGGCATCCGGCGAAACATCGACGTGGGAAACCTGTTTATGCGCACACGGCCTAAACCAGAAGGGCGCTCAGCCGTAATCATTTGGAACCCGCGAGGACATCAGGAGAATAGGCAGCGTGAAGAGGGGCGACCAGCTCTCTGGGATTATGCGCGGCTTCATGAGGACATGAACTTGCCACGGCAACCCTTGTTGAACATTCTTGTGCGCTTGCTGCTGATCATGCTGGCCAGCGCGGTGTTCGCAGCTCCCGCCGCAGCGCAGGCCGTGCGCACGTCCACAAATACCAGCTCAGGCTTGGTCAGCAGCTTGGGTACACCATGTGCCTCCCCACTTGTGCGAAACTTTAGCGTTTCCAGCAACTTCCTTGTCGGTGACGTAGACCTTGGCGTGTACATGACCCACAGTTACCGCGGCGACATCAATATCACCCTGCAGTCGCCAGCAGGCACAAGGCAATTGCTTGTTTCCGGGGCTTCTGCGGCGAGCGGGGACAATTTTAACGTCCGATTGAATGATTCCGGAACACAAGTTGTTAATACTGACAGTAACACTGGAAACCATTCCACTACTGTGCCGCCGCCCTATCAGAATAATTTCATCCCAAATAACTCATTATCCATCTTCAATGGCCAAACAAGCAGCGGAACTTGGCGGCTGGAGATTTGCGACACGGTCTTGTTTCAGGATGGAAACTTTCAACGCGCCGATTTGTATCTTACCCCCGCAACCAATGCCAGCGGGACAGGCGCGACCTTCATTGTCTCCAGTACCGCCGACAGCGGCACGGCAACACTGCGGCAGGCGGTGATTGACGCCAATGCCACCCCGACCGAGGCCGATACTATCGCGTTTAACATCTCCGGTGCCGGTCCGCATATCATCACCCCGTCCAGCGCCCTGCCAGCACTTCTCGGCGCGGGCGACACGATCGACGCCAGCACTCAGCCCGGCGCGTCTTGCGGCGACTTGTGGGCAGGGACACCGCCCACCTTGCTCATCCAGCTGAGCGCCGGATCAATCGGCACGGGCCTCCACCTTGAAGCGGCCAATCTGACCGTCAAGGGTCTGGCGATCACGGGCTTTACCACCAAGCTATACATCCACCCCTTCGCCAGCAACGTCACCATCAGGTGCAACTATATCGGCCTTTTGCCCAACGGTACGCTTGGATCGGGCAACTCGTTGGGCGTGGTCGTGGACGGGGCGGGGACCGTGATCGGCGGCCTCAACCCCGGCGAAGGCAATGTCATCTCAGGCAACAGCTTTGCCGTCAGAACCCAAAGCGGCAGCACCAATACCGCGATCCGGGGCAATTTCATCGGCACCGATCCGGCCGGACTTTCCGCGCGGGCCAATGGGGTAGGCATCAACAATTTCAACGGTAACGCCACCTGGCGCGACATCACGCGCAACCTGATTTCCGGGAACAACGGCAATGCGGGCATCGTGCTGGAGGCCGACGACCGCGTGACTGCCTCCGATGGCCAGATCCGTATCCAGCGCAACGTCATCGGCTTTAACCGCACGCTCTCGGCGGTGCTGCGCAACACCGGCGAGGGGATAATGTTTGATGCGAACAGCATCACCGGCGTGCTGATCGGGGGGGGCGCCGCCTCCGAGGGCAACACTATCGCCGGCAATGACGATGGTATCGATCTGCGATCGGTCAGCAATTTGACTATCCGGGGCAACACCATCGCTGCCTCGAATGGCCGCGGCATCAACCTCAACAATGTCAGCACGGTCGATATCGGCGGCACCAGCACAGGTCAGGGGAACAGCATCGGCGGCAACGGGACCGAAGGGGTTTATGCGACCAATTCCTCGACCAACCTGACAATTCTCGGCAACCTGATCCAGCCGATCACCATCGCGGGGAGCACCATCAGCAATGGCGGCCACGGCATCTGGCTGGATCGGACCAGCAACGTCACTATCGGCAGTGGCACGGCCGCAGGACGCAATGTCATCAGCGGCAATGGCAGGCGCGCAATCCAGGGCACCGACACCAATTCCACCGTGACCATCAACGGTAACTACATTGGCACCGATCTGACCGGCAATACCGCGGTAACCAATGGTCAGAGCGCAACCGCCGACACCCGCGACGCGATCAGTTTCGATTCGGCAGGGACGGCGAACAATCTTGCGATCCTCAACAATGTGATCGGCGGTTATAGCGCCGCTCTCATCGAGCTGTGGACGAGCACAACCAATGGCGTGACAATACAGGGCAACAATATCGGCGTGGGGGCGAACGGCACCTCGCAGATTGTATCAAGCAATATCGAGGATCTCATCTTCATCGGCGGTGGTTCATCCCATTCCAACATCCTGATCGGCGGCAGCGTGGCAGGCCAAGGCAACACTATAGCCTTCAGCAGCCGATCAGGCATCCGGCTGGAATCGACCGGTAGCAACCTTCAGGTGATCGGCAACACGATCCGCAACAACACCCGCAACGGGATATATGCGGTCAACTTCACCCGCGCGGCGTTCATCGGCAACAGCATTTATGCCAATGGCCTGATCGGGATCGATCTGGGCGAGAATGGCGTGACCATCAATGATCCGGGCGATGGCGACACAGGCCCCAATGATCATCTGAATTTCCCCGCAATCACCGCGGTCAACGTGCGCGGAGCCAACCAGCTTGCCTATAATTTCAACCTTGATGTACCGGCGGCAGCGCCCGGATACCGCGTCGAGTTCTTCGCCAACAGCGCCGCCGATGCCAGCGGATTTGGTGAGGGCGAGCGTTATTTGGGCCATGTCGACATCACGCCTGCAGGCGGCGTGCAGAGCTATACCGGCACGCTCACCACCCTTGTGCCGGTGAGCATCGGCGATATCATTTCTGCCACGGCAACCCGGCGCACGGCGGGCGGGGCGTGGGACATAACGTCGGAATTCTCTGCGGTCGCAACGTCCGCGGGCGCCGCGCAAC
>JBBATT010000328.1:0-3066 GCA_040398605.1 Chakrabartia sp. | reverse complement strand
ATCCTATTGGAGGCAGCGGCCTAAACTCCGCTAGTTCACCATGCGGGCATTTTCACCCCAATAAGGAATGCGCAGCGCCTTCTTGTCCATCTTGCCGGCTGCCGTGCGCGGGATAGCATCCACAAAAGCGACAGACTTAGGTGCCTTCACGCCCCCCAAGCGGGCCTTGCAATGGGCGATGATCGCCGCTTCATCGATGCCGTCGGCAACGACAATGGCATGGACTTGTTCGCCCCATTTATCATGCGGGATGCCGATGACGGCGCATTCACGCACCTCAGCAATTTCGGTGACAGCGGCTTCGACTTCCGATGTGAAGACATTGAACCCGCCGGAGACGACCATGTCCTTCTTGCGGTCCACAATGTAGAGGTAGCCGTCCTCATCGAACTTCCCGACATCTCCCGTGTGATGCCAGCCAAACTTGCGGACTTCGGCGGTTTCCTCGGGCTTCTCGAAATAGCTGTGCGACACGAGAACGCCGCGCGCGCATATCTCGCCCGCTTCGCCAAGCGGCACCTGATTGCCGTCGTCGTCTAGCAGAGCAACCTTGAGCGAACGCGTGATCTTGCCACACGATGCCAGCTTTTCCGGTGCTTCCTTGGCAAAGCGCGCGACATCCTCCGGCGGGAACCAAGCGACGATCATCGGGCATTCCACCTGACCATAGGACTGGCACATGCACGGACCGAACACCTCGACCGCCTGACGCAGCTTTACAGGGCTACAGGGGGAGCCGACGAGAATGAAGATGCGCAACGACGTATAGTCATGCTGGCCAATCTCCGGCGACGCCAGCAACTGATAGAGCGCTGTCGGCGGCAGATACATGTGGCTGATCTTGTAATGGTCGATCGCCTGCAGCACCTTTTCCGAGTCAAAGCCCGGCAGAATGACCTGCGTTGCGCCAAGACTCATCGTCGATAGCGCAATCGGGCCAGCGGCGTGGGTGATTGGTGCAGACACCAGCGCGACTGGATCATCCGTGCGCCCACCCATGCCATCAGCGGCAGTCTCGATCATCGTGCCCCAGCCAAGGTTGGTCACGTTCGCGCCCTTTGACGGTCCAGTCGTGCCGCCAGTCGGGAAGATGCCGACGAGTTCATGCATATTCGCAAAGGCGTCAATTTCAGGCTCAACAAAGTCTGCCGCCGTCACGTCGCCGATGAACTGATCAAGCGAGGGGTCGCCGCCCCATTCATTGTCCATTGGCTTGTCAATGCAGACGAACTTGTTGAGCGTCGGGCAAAGACGACGAAGCTGGGAAACCTCATCGACAAGGCTCGAATGATAGAACATCCAATTGCAGCGGACGTAGTTGATATAGCCCGCATTGGCGTCGATCGCGTTGCGCGTGTTGACTGGGATCCATTTCCCATTGGCACGCCACATGGCGAGAAGCGCGACCAGCAACATGCCGCTGTTCGGGCCATAAAGAGCCAGAAGATCTTGGTTCTTGAACCCATTCTTCTGCATTGCGGCGGCGATCTGTTCCGAAAGCGCCTTCACCTCGGCAAAGGTCCATTGCTGGTCCGTCACGGTATCAATGATCGCCGTCCGGCTTGGCTTGCGGTCATGCCCGCGGTCAAAATAGTCGATAGCGCGCATTGTCGGCACCCTGCTCCTGATGATTTGTATGCAACACTTACGTCTCAGAAGCGCAGAGCGTCAACCGCGCGACAGTGAAACGCGGCGGGTTTTTAGTCGTCAGTTGAAGGCCATAGTGCCAACAAAGCGGGTATGAGATGGGCGCGGTGCTCTGCTGGAATTCGGTTGGCCAAATCCGTTTCAAATGCGTCAATCACGGCCCGCGCCTTCTGGGCGAGCAAAATGCCGTCTGCCGTCAATTCCAGCCCCAATGATCGCCCATCACTGGGCAAACGGCGCATAAGCCCCCGCGCTTCCAGCCGGGCGGCGATAGGCGTCATATTCGCGCGCTGAATATCCAGCATCCGCCCGAGCGCACTTTGCGAAATACCCGGGTTAGCAGCGACAATCTGAAGGATGGTCGCTTCTGATGTGCGCAGGCCAAGCACCACGATCCGCGACGCGAACTCTGCCATCGCCGCACTTGAGGCACGGCGCAGGATATAGCCGGGATAATGAAGAAGCGGATCGCGCATGGTTACCTGCTATCAATGACGCTTGTCCTGCGCGTTGTCGACTGTTATTGCACATAACATAATTTGCAAAGAGGTGAGCCATGTCAGATCGTGCCGAAGAAGATACCGTTGCCTATACCGTTGAAAACGACATTGCATGGGTGAAGTTCAACCGCCCTGAAAAGCGCAACTGCATGAGCCCGAAGCTCAACCGTCAGATGAAAAAGGTTCTGGAAGAACTCGAATTCCGCGACGATGTGAAGGTTCTGGTGCTGACAGGCGAAGGTGAAGCCTGGACTGCGGGCATGGATTTAAAAGAATATTTCCGCGAAACCGAAGAGCAGGGCCTTGGTGCCATCCGTAAATCGCAGCGTGAAAGCTATGGCTGGTTTGAACGCCTGCGCTGGTATGAAAAACCCACTATCGCCATGATCAACGGATGGTGCTTCGGCGGCGGCTATGGCCCGCTTTTCGGTTGCGACATCGCCATTGCCAGTGAAGATGCGCAGTTCGGTCTTTCCGAAATCAACTGGGGCATCCTGCCCGGTGGCGGCGCGTCCAAGGTCGCGCAAGAACTCATGCCGTTCCGCAAAGCCATGTATCACGCGATGATGGGCGAGAACCTCTCCGGCAAGCAAGCTGAAGAACAGGGCCTCATTACTGAGGCCGTGCCGGCAGACAAGCTGCACGCCCGCGTTCTTGAAATTGCAAACGTCCTCAAGAAGAAAGACGGCAACGCCCTTCGTGCGACCAAGTGGACGATGCGCCGCATGGTCGATATGACGTACGATAACGGTCTGGAATATCAGATCCGTGCACAGGAGGCCTTGCACAGCTTTGGCGGCGCCGCTGCGCGCAAGGAAGCCACACGCCAGTTCCTCGACGAAAAGAGCTTCAAACCGGGGCTGGAAACATTCGACGTGAACAAGGTGAAGTCTTAAGATCAGCTTGGGGTTCTGCCGTC
>JBBATT010000327.1:0-3070 GCA_040398605.1 Chakrabartia sp. | reverse complement strand
GAATTCGCCCGTGTGCTGGCCGAAGACGGCAATGCCGGGTCCATCATCAACATCAGCTCTACCAGCGCACAATCGGGCGAAGGCTCCCCGCATTATGTGACGTCCAAGGCGGCGATCATCGGCCTGACGCGGCAACTGGCGCGTGAACTCGCGCCCCGCAAAATCCGGGTCAACGCCGTCGCACCGGGGCCGACCAATACGCCGGTCATGGCGGGCATTCCCGACGAATGGATCAAGTCGATGGAAGCCAGCATCCCCTTGGGGCGCATGGCGAACCCGAGCGAGATTGCGGCGGCGGTGGCCTATCTTGCCAGCGATGATGCCAGCTTCGTGAATGGCTCTGTGCTGGTGGCGAACGGGGCGAGTTACTACTTCTGAGTTTTGGCCTTCGTTAATGATGTCATTCCCGCTTTCGCGGGAATGACAGGTAAGGGGCAAACCCCCGCGCTCGCTCTGAGCCTGTCGAAGGGCAGAACCATTGGGCTTCGACAAGCTCAGCTTGAGCGCGGTTCAGGAAGGCAGGTTTAGTGGAGCCCTCAGTCCGCCCGCACCTTAACCTTGGGAGCAGCTGCGCCCCGGCGCATGGCGTTTAGGAACCCCTCCATGGGCGCAGGCTCGGCGACCGGGCCACCATCGTCACCCTCACGCGCCCAATAGTCCGCATAGCTGGGGAAGAGCTTGTGGAAGTTCCCTTCCACCCAGTCTGTCCCCGGCCAGCGCATCTTGTTGGGGCCGACGGGCGGCTTGTTGAGATCGGTCGCATACCAATAAAGCGGAAGCCGCCTTGCAAAGTGCCAGCGGCCGTCCTGACGGACATAGTCGTCCACATACATCATTTGCATGATGACCCATTCACCGGCCTCGCCTTCAACTGGCGTTTCATGCTCATTCTTCGAATAGACGACGCCGTGTGCGTGGTCGGCATCGTCAAACTCAATGACATGCCCGCCAATATGGTGGGACGTGCCCGTGAAGGGCGAGCGCAAGGTGCGGTCCATATAAGCCCGCAGCGCCGCGCGACCGCTGGCATCCTTGCCGACGCGGACATCGGCGGGGAAGAGCGAGACCATTGCATCCATATCGCGCATGTCGAGCGCGAGCGCATATTTGGCCGGCAGTTGGCGGATCGCGTCGAGCGATTCCAGCCGATCGATGCGGGCTTCAAGAGAGGTCATTCAGGCTCATCTCCTATCTGGCGTCGTTCTGCGGCCACATCCTTGGCCTGAAATTGGACCCTAGCACTTTGCGTCGGCGAGAGCGATTTTCTGTCTCTATGCGCAGTTATGTGGCTTTTTGGTTACGCTATCAATGCAATTTATGTTGTATAGCGATGGTATACGTAGCATATTGCGCGGAATAAATACGCAATCGCCAATCGTTTGCGAAAATGAATCATTTGGGAGAGGTCGATATGAAGGCATTTCGTATAGCCATTTTGTGTGCCAGCACCGCCATGGCCATGCCCGCCATCGCGCAGGATACAGCAGCGCAGGATACAGGCGGCATTGGTGACATCGTTGTCACCGCGCAGAAGCGTGCGGAAAACGTGCAGGATGTTCCGCTCGCCATTTCGGCGGTCAGCAGTGAATATCTGGAAGCGCGGGACATCAGCTCGATTGACCGTTTGGGCTCGATCGCACCGAACGTGAAGATTGAGCGGGCGCCGTCCAACAAAACGATTTCGCAGATTGCCATTCGTGGTTCGGTGACGATCAACCCGGCTGTCACTTGGGAACCGGCCGTCGGCCTCTACCTTGATGGCGTTTACATCGCCAAGGCGCAGGGCTCGATCTTTGACGTGGCGGATCTGGAGCGTGTGGAAGTGCTGCGTGGGCCGCAGGGCACGCTCTATGGCCGCAACGCGCTCGCTGGTGCCGTCAACCTCGTCACCAAGAAGCCAACGGGCGAAGCGGGTGGCTCGGCTGAGATCAGCTATGGCAATTATGATTATTGGAAGGGCAAGGCGATCCTGAACCTTCCGGCCATGGGCGCACTGTCCATGAAGGTCTCCGGCCAGATCCAGAAGCGTGACGGCTTTGTGAAGGTTGGGCCAAATCCGTTCCCACAGGCGTTCCTTGCGCGGCCAAGTTCGGTCACGGATCTGGGCAACCTGAATGGGAAGTCCGGCATGATCCAGCTGCGGCTGAAGCCGGAAGGCAATTTCACGGCGGACTATCAGTTTGATTACAGCCGCTACAACCAGCGTACCGATTTCTCGCAGTTGGTGAGCGTGCTGCCTAACAGCCTGTTCACTAACCCTGCCATTCTTGGCGCGATTGCACCGCTGGGCCTCTACGCCAATCCGAACCGGCAGAGCACCGCCAGTGTCGATGCCAACCCCTTATATGAAAAGACGCGCACTTATGGCCATAGCCTGACGCTTGCGCTTGATCTGGGGGATGCGACACTCAAGTCGATCAGTTCCTACCGCAATCTGCGCTGGCAGGATGCGGCGGACCTGGACGGTTCCCCGCTGGATGTCGCCAACACGCAGCGCGACACAAGCTTCCACGCCTATAGCCAGGAACTCCAGCTGACGGGCGATGCGATGGACAACCGCCTGAACTATGTCGTTGGCGCCTTTGCCTATAAGGAAAAGGCAGAAACGCTCGGGCCGCAACGCTTCTTCGGTTTCCTCAATCAGGTTGGTGCACCGGGTGCGGCAGACCTGCAGTCCGATTATGGGTCGAACACCAAGGCTTGGGCGCTCTATGCGCAGCTGGACTACCGGTTGACCGAGGCGCTGAAGATGACGCTGGGCGCACGCTACACCAATGAGGTGAAGGACATCCGCCGCCGCTTTGCGGTTGGCACACCGCGCACGGTGCTGTTCGATGTGCCTTATGGCGGCGTGCCAGATGCGAAGTTCAACGATTTCAGCCCGACGGCCACGCTCAGCTATGAAGCCAGCGACAACGTCAACGTTTATGCCCGTTGGGCGCGCGGGTATAAATCGGGCGGCTTCAACGGTGAAACGGATGTTGGCGGCTTGATCGGCCAGACGTTCAACTGCACCTCGGCCCCCGGCAAGAACAGCGAATTGTGCAACCCCTATCGTCCTGAAGAGGTC
>JBBATT010000326.1:0-3078 GCA_040398605.1 Chakrabartia sp. | reverse complement strand
CCCGACGGAACGATGCGGGCACCATCAAGAAGGACGATGTTGCGGTTCGAACCGAGGCCACGAAGGTTGACGAAAGACGCGCCACCGGTGCCGTTGTTGGCGTTCTGACCAACGCTGGCGACTGCACCCGGCAAATCACGAACGATCTGTTCAGCGTTGTTGACCTGGCGAAGTTCAACTTCGTCCTGGCCGATAACCGCCACAGGCGATGTGCTGGAAATGTTCGGATTGGCGATGAGCGAACCGGTAACGACGATTTCGTCAGAGGCCGTTTCTTCTTCTGCCGCTTGGGCGAATGCCGGTGATGCGACGGCGAAAAGGGTCAGCGCGAGAGGCGCAGCCCCTGCCTTCAGTCCCGAAAGGATTTTGCTCGTTTTCAAAGTTGTCTCCACTGTTGAAGTGCACGTCAGCGTCAACGGACGCGCTTCCGACAGCTTACGTAAGACTTAACGCATACGTCAGCTGGCATGGGGAGCGCTGTTGGGAGACAAATTCAAATAATTCAATGTTATCAAGTAAGAATGTCACGCGAATGTCTAATGGCTGTGCCATTTATACAACTAATTTGCCGATTTAATACCGAATTGGCTATGAAATTACATTCATATTGGCAGTATCAACCTCCAAATTACTTCCGCGAATACAATCAAAGTGATTTTTAAATAAATCCATTTTGGAGTTACTGTGCGGGACGTGCAGCTTCGTCGCTCTAGAAACTGGCCCGCAAATATCGCATGATGACCCTCAAAGGAGACCAAGCATGCGCCACATGCCCCGCCACACAATTCCCAACACATGGATCATCACCTTGGCCACCCTATTGGCAGCCGGGCCTGCCTTTGCGGAAAAGCGCCCTTCCGCTGAGCGCTTCCAAGCGATCGTTGCCTGTCAGAAAATCTCCGAGGCACAGCAGCGCCTGCAGTGCTTCGATGCATCCGTCGCCCAGCTTGAGCAGGCCACCGCCCGCGATGAGATCGTTGTGATGGACCGCACCCAAATCAAAGAGACGCGCAAATCGCTGTTCGGACTGTCGCTGCCTTCAATCGCCATTTTTGGCTCCGACCGGTCAGAAAACGGGCAAGAGAAAGAAGGCGTCAGCTTTATCGACGGAAAGATTGCCCGTGCCGCTCCTGGCCCCTCCGGCAAATGGTTCTTCGTTTTGGACGATGGCGCGCGCTGGGCGCAAACCGAATTGACGCGTATGCGGTCACCCAAGGCCGGGGACAGCATTCGGATCCGCAAAACCGCCCTTGGCGGCTACATGGCAAATATCAACGACCGACCAGCCATCCGCGTCAAACGCGAGAACTAATCCCATCCCCTCTGGCCTCCACCGCTATGCGGGCGTAGAGCGCTCGCCATGACGGATCCGTTTGACCTGTTCGACATCTGGTACCGCGCGGCGCGTGAGACTGAGATCAATGATTCCAACGCGATGGCACTGGCCACAGCGGACGCCGAAGGCCGTCCCAGCGTGCGGATGGTGTTGCTCAAGGGCTATGACGCCCGAGGCTTCGTCTTCTACACCAACCAGCGCAGCCGCAAGGGCGGTCAGCTTCAGGCGAATGGTCAGGCCGCGCTGCTGTTCCACTGGAAGTCAAAGCGGCAGCAGATCCGCATCGAAGGGCCGGTTGCGCAGGTGACAGCAGCCGAGGCCGATGCCTATTTCGCCTCACGCGGGCGGGACTCGCAGCTTGGCGCTTGGGCATCGCTCCAGTCTGAAACGCTGGATGCGCGTGAAACTTTTGAGGCGCGATTTGAAGAGATGCGCTTGCGCTATGAGGGACAGGACGTGCCCCGCCCACTCCATTGGGGCGGCTTCCGCGTCACGCCGGAGCGGATGGAGTTTTGGGAAGACCGCGAGCATCGCCTCCACCATCGCCGGCTTTTCCTGCGCAGCGCAGGCGGCTGGACTGAAAGCCTGCTTTACCCGTGACACCTGCGGCACCTCTGGCAGATAATCCCCCGCTCTCGCCGGCAGAGCGCGGCAAGCTGACGTCGCGCGCGGCAGCGGCCAGCATCACCATGGCGGTCGGCCTACTTGGACTGAAGATCTGGGCGGCCATTGCCACAGGCTCAGTCTCCGTGCTTGGGTCGCTTGCGGACACAGGGCTGGACGTGCTCGCGTCCCTCATCACCTTTTATGCGGTGCGGCTCGCGGCTGAACCGGCCGATGACCAGCATGGCTTTGGCCATGGCAAGGCAGAGGCCATAGCCGCGCTTTTCCAAACCTTCCTGATCATCACCTCCGCGATCGGCATTGGCTGGCGCGGGATCAGCCGGATCGGGTCCGGGCACGAGCCGCAGGCACCGGAACTCGGAATCTTGGTTTCTGCGGTGGCCATTGTCGGGACGCTCGTCCTTGTGGCCTATCAGCGGCATATCGTGAAGCAGACCGGCTCTATCGCGATTGCGGCGGACAGGGCACATTATACCAGCGACCTGCTGCTCAACGGATCGGTGATTGCAGCGCTCGTGCTTGATTCCCTTCTGGACGTACGCGGCGCGGACCCTGTGTTCGGCGTCGCCATTTCGGCCTGGCTGGCATGGAACGCCTTTCAGGTGGCCCGCACCTCCATTGACCAATTGATGGACAAGGAATGGCCCGAGGAAAAGCGGCTCCGCTTCATGGCCTTAGCGGAATCGCACCCCGAATTGCGCGGCATTCATGATTTCCGCACACGCACCAGCGGCACCTCTGACTTCGTCCAGTTCCACGTTTGGGTCGACGCGGCGATGACCGTGTCCGAAGCGCACCGCGTCATGGACGAGATCGAAGACAAGCTGATGGCCGAGTTTCCGGGCACCGAAGTCATCATCCACCCCGACCCCGATGGCCACCCGGCCGAAGAGCGCGGCGAGCTTTAGACCGCGGCGAACGCCGCCATTTGCGCCTGCGCTTTGCGGCTTTCCGGAAAGGTGAAGATCGGCCAGTCGTGGATCATCTCGCCCATCTCGTGATAATCGACCGACGGCAGCTTGGACTTGAGCGCCCGCGCATCGACGACCAGAATGTCGCTCCCGCCGCCGAAGGACAGGATGGGTGGCAGGCCCGACCAATCCGCATGGATCGGGCTG
>JBBATT010000325.1:0-3091 GCA_040398605.1 Chakrabartia sp. | reverse complement strand
AGCTGGCGAAAATGTTCAGCAAGACGGGCTTGCCCGACGCAAGATCGCTGCTCTTAAGCGCAGGATGACTTGGCACCGCTGCCGGAAGCTCAAATTGCGGAACTTTAGTGCCGATCAGCTTGGACGGGATCGTTGTCTGTTCCGGGTGGAGAATGCCATGGCCCATGATGCCCAGCACGAGGCCAAACAGCGCCAAGGGCAACCAGAGAAGAACCTTTCTCATGCGGCCATCTCTGGGCTTTTCACGCCACGGCGTTCCCGCCAAACCCGACCGATAAGTGCGAGCAGACCGCCGAGCGCAATCATAAAGCCCCCCAGCCAGATGAAGGTGACCAAGGGCTTCCACCAAAGGCGGAGTTGCCAGCGGCCATCTTTCCCCTGCTTGCCAAGCACGGCGTAAAGCTGCCCATCTATATGCGTGGTAATGGCTGCTTCGCTCGTATCTGTTGGCGGCGTGCTGTAATTGCGGGCCTGTGGGTGCAGCGTGAAAGGCCTTCCGTCACCGCGCCGCGCCTCCATGGTCGCTTCAATCGCAGTCCAGTTTGGTCCAATCACAGGTTCTACAGAGACGAGTTTGACAAAGAAGGGTCCAACTTCAGTCGTCTCGCCTTCACTCACCGCGACAAGGCGTTCCTTATAAAAGGCGCTGTCAACCGCCATGCCAGCCAAGGCGACTGCAACACCCAAGTGCGCGACGACCATCCCCCAGGTAAAAAGCGGGGTCCTCAGAAGATTGCGCTTCCACAAAGGTGCGATGCTGCCTGTCCCGGCCAGCAGCGCCGTCGACAGACCAAGCCAAGGCAGCACGCCCATATCGGGTGCTAGCAACCGTACAATGAGAAGTGAGGCGATGCCGATAGCCACTGGAATGGCCAAGCGCCGCAGCACCTTCGGTGCACTGTCCGACCGCCACCGCATCAGCGGGCCTGCCGCCATCACGACGACCAGCATCAAGGCAACCGAGCCTGCTGCCGGGTTAAAATAGGGCGGGCCGATCGAGACTTGCTGGCCAAAACCTTGCGCAACGATTGGATAGAGCGTGCCAATCAACACAACGCCCAAAATGACCGTCAGGAACAGATTGTTGAGCACCAGAGCCGCTTCACGGCTGACGGGTTCAAACACAGCCCCTTCCCGCACTGTCCCGACGCGCAAGGCGAACAACGCAAGCGCCCCGCCAATATAGATGAGCATCAAGGCCAAAAGGAAGGTGCCGCGCTGCGGATCAACAGCGAACGCATGAACGCTGGTCAAAACGCCGGATCGGACAAGAAATGTGCCGACCATCGACATGGAAAAGGCCACCACGGCCAGCATGACCGTCCACGCCCGCAAAGCATCCCGCGTCGCCAACACTGTAACTGAGTGGAGCAAGGCTGTCGCGGCGAGCCAAGGCATGAGCGAGGCATTCTCAACAGGGTCCCAGAACCACCAGCCACCCCAGCCCAACTCATAATAGGCCCAATAGCTTCCCGCCGTAATGCCAAGGGTGAGCATGACCCAAGCGCCAAGCACCCAAGGCCGCATGGCGCGGGCAAAGGCAGGGCCAACGTCGCGGGTAATCAACGCGCCGACCGCGAAGCTGAATGCCACCGACATGCCTACATAGCCGAAATAAAGTGTCGGCGGATGGAAGGCGAGACCGGGGTCCTGCAACAGCGGATTGAGCCCCTGCCCGTCCTGCGGTGCCGGGTTCAAGCGTTCAAACGGGTTCGATGAAAAAAGCAGGAAGGCGTAAAAACCAAGCGCGAGTAGACCTTGCGCCATCAGCGTCGCAATCAGCGTGTCGCGCCGCACGCGCCGTTCCGCGAGTGCAATTCCGCCCCCAGCCATAGCCAGCACGGCGACCCAAAGAAGCATTGAGCCTTCGTGATTCCCCCACGCGCCCGATACCTTGTACAGCATCGGCTTGTCCGAATGGCTGTTGGCCGCCACCAGCTTCACGGACATGTCAGACACAATGAACAGGTAGATCAGGCAGCAAAAGGCCATTCCGATGAGCACGGCCTGCGCCACCGCCACAGGACGGACGGCATTGGCAAGATCGGGCCGGTTCGTCTGCCACAACCCCAACATACCGAGAACAGACTGAATGATAGCAAGTCCGGCCGCGAGCCAAAGCAACCCAAGGCCGAGCTCTGCAATCATGACGTCAAACTGCCCGTCTTATGCATCTTGCCCTCTAGTTCAGGGGGCATGTAGCGTTCATCGTGCTTGGCCAAAAGGTTGGAGGCAATGAACGCCCCGTCCGCACGGAACTCCCCTTCGGCCACAACGCCGGATTTCTCTTTGAAAAGGTCAGGCGCAATACCCTTGAAGATGACGGGAACAGTCGCCTTGCCGTCTTCCACAATGAAATGGATCGTCACCCCGTCTGGATCATGGCGGATCGACTTATCGGCAACCATCCCGCCAAGCCGGACAGCCTTGCCCAATGGCAGGTCACTGCCCACGACATCCCCTGGTGCATAGAAGAAGGATGCCTCTTGCTTCAATCCGGACGCTGCGAGCAAACCCGCGCCGATGACAGCACCAAGGCCGAGAAGCGCGAGGGTCAACCGTTGCTTCTTTGCCTTCACCTGTGTTTCTCCAGATCAGCGACAGCCTTTTCGGCGCGTCGCATGTCCATATAGCTCCAAATCACAACGCCCAGAGTGCCAAGCGCGGTCAGACCGTAAGCGGCAATGATGAAAGCCCAATGGTTCATGACGCCGCCATGCGCCGCATCCGCGCTTCCACCTTAGCGTCGGCGAGGTTGGCCCGCATCCGCATCAGCACGATGCCGCCGAAGAGCAGAGAAAAACCAACAACCGTCGGCAGCAGCGGCCACAAGATTTCAGACGAAATGCTCGATCCACGCAGCGTGATCGACGGGCCCTGATGCAGTGAGTTCCACCAAACGACCGAGCGATTGATGATCGGGATGTTGACAGCACCAACGATGCCGAAAATTGCCGTTGCACGGCTTACCGTTGTCCGTTCGTCGCTGGCATTGGCGAGCGCCGTATACCCGAAATAGAGGAAGAGCAGGACCAGCATGGAGGTCATCCGGCCATCCCATTCCCACCAGGTTCCCCAAGTCGGACGACCC
>JBBATT010000324.1:0-3097 GCA_040398605.1 Chakrabartia sp. | reverse complement strand
TAGTTGGAGAGCGCCGAAATTTGGATTTCGCTGTCAAAGTGGCCGATGTTGCAGACGATCGACATGGGGCGCATTGCCTTCATGTGATCGGCGGTGATGACGTCTTCATTGCCCGTTGCCGTCACGAAAATGTCCGCGCGGGTCACCGCTTCTTCCATCGTCACGACTTCATAGCCTTCCATCGCGGCCTGCAGCGCGCAGATGGGGTCAACTTCGGTGACCATGACGCGGGCGCCGCCCTGACGCAGCGAGGCGGCCGAACCCTTGCCGACATCGCCGAAGCCGGCAACGCAGGCAACCTTGCCGGCGAGCATGACGTCGGTGGCGCGACGGATGGCGTCGACCAGCGATTCCTTGCAACCATAAAGGTTATCGAACTTCGACTTGGTCACGCTGTCATTCACGTTGATCGCCGGGAAAGGCAGCTTGCCGTCCTTTGCGATCTGATACAGGCGGTGGACGCCGGTGGTCGTTTCTTCCGACACGCCCTTAATGTGCGCGACCGACATGGTGAGGTAGCCCGGCTTGTCCTTGATGTAGGCCTTGAGCGCGCGCTGGAATTCAACTTCTTCCTCATTGCCCGGCTCACCCAGCGTGTCCCCGGCTTCGAGGCGGGCGCCCCAGAGCGCGAACATCGTGGCGTCGCCGCCATCGTCGAGGATCATGTTCGCCGTCTGGCCATCACCCCAATCGAAGATGCGACCGACATAATCCCAATAATCAGCAAGGCTTTCACCCTTGATGGCGAAAACAGGGATGCCAGCGGCGGCGATGGCAGCAGCGGCATGATCCTGCGTAGAGTAGATGTTGCACGTGGCCCAGCGGACTTCCGCACCGAGATCAACAAGCGTTTCGATGAGCACCGCGGTCTGGATCGTCATGTGGAGCGAACCGGTGATGCGCGCGCCCTTGAGCGGCTTGGACGCGCCATATTCAGCACGCAAAGCCATCAGGCCCGGCATTTCGGTTTCAGCGATCATAATTTCTTTGCGACCGAAATCAGCAAGGCTCAGGTCAGCAACGACATAGTCATGGGCCACAGGGAATCTCCGGCAATTATTGGAATTCGCCCGCCCCTAGCCGCAGAAAATGCGAAACGCAATCGGAATATAAAGATTTCTTTATATCACTCTGAGAGACGGGCCATTCAAGGCCCACAAATGCAAGCGGCGCACGACCGGATGATCGCGCGCCGTTGCTTTGCCGAAGACCGATCCGCGCTTAACGCGCAGCCGCCAATGTGGCGGTGCATTGCCGTCCGACGGGAGGATGAATATCCGCTGCATCGGCCAGTCGTTCAAGCTGCACAGCACTTCGGCTGGCGGCGACCGCAGCGTTGGTGATGTCGCTCAGGTCGCCGCAGCTGAGTTCGGCGATACCAGCGCCATAGCGGTTGGCGATAGAGGTCACAAAGCCATCATAGGCATTGAGGCCGCGACCTGCGCCCAGTTCGGACGTGAATTGTGTCCGCAGCGTATCGTTGACTTGGGTCAGCACGGGGCGCCCTTCACGCACAAACTGATTATAGCGCGCCAGAAAATCGCGCCCGCCATTCCGACACCGCAGCGCCGAGACCATCAACATGGTTTCAAACTCTCGGATCTTGGCCGCAGCCACCGCTTCCTTGCTCCAGCAGCCCGCCTGCGCTGGCGTCGCGAGGAGAGCGGCGATGATCGCCAACCCCCAAAAACGTGTTCTTCCCACCTTCATCTTGTCGTTCCCTTCGCATCAATGACGACGGGAAGGTCCCACAACCGTGCTGTGGGGCTGTTAACGAAACTGGTTAACAAAACGGCTTTGCGATGAACGGATTGCCTGTATCCTTATTGGATTAAGTACAGAAAATGGGGACATTTTCCTCAAAGCGTTATCACGCTGAACGGCGATCCTAGCGGTTTCTTAACCATCCCATCCTAAGGCGGTCTGGACCGGGCGGAAGGTGCCCGACAGCATATTGGGGGTATCCAGATGTCAACCGCAACAGCCGCGCCCATGGGACCACTTGAACGACTGTTCGCCCGCGCCAATCCGCGCATTCTGGACCGAACCGAACAGGTGCTCATTACCGTGCTGTTTGTCTGGCTCGTCTACCGCGTCATTGAGTCGCAGAACAGCTACGCCCCCCTGCTCCTCATTTCAGAGGCCGCCGTCGTGATATTCACGCTGATCCGCCGGCCAACGTCCGATATTTCTCTGCGACTGGGGGACTGGCTGCTGGCCGTCACCGCAACGGCCGCGCCGCTCCTGATCCAACCCGGCCTCGACATTTTTCCGGCCCTCGCCCCGCTGGGTGTGCTTCTGGTGCTTGCCGGGAATGTTTTTCAGGGCTTGGCGAAGCTGTCACTCCGCCGCAGCTTCGGCATCGCGCCTGCCAATCGCGGTATCAAGGCGGACGGGCTGTACCGCTTCGTGCGCCACCCGATGTATGCCGGCTATCTGATCGTCCACATCGGCGTGCTGATCCTGATGCCGAGTGTGATCAATTTTGTAATCTATGCCATTGGCTGGTGGGCGCAAATCCTCCGACTGCGCGCCGAAGAAGAGCTTTTGTCGCAAGACCCGGCCTATGTCGCCTTCAAGGAAAAGGTCCGCTACCGGCTGATCCCCGGCCTATTCTAGGCCCTCTTCAGGCAGTCCCGCTGGCGGGTGAGAGCAACCGCGGATCAATGCCATCCCCGTGGAAGGCGCGCGTCCAGCGCTCCTGCGCCGAGATATCGAAGACAAGATCATTGTCACCGTCGACAACATGCCAGCCATGGCGGTGCATTTCTCCGTCCAACTGCCCTTCACCCCATCCCGCATAGCCAAGCGCGACGAGCCAGCGAGACGGGCCACGGCCTCCGGCAATCGCTTTCAGCACATCCATCGTGCCCGTGAGGGCCCAACGGTTGGAGGCATGCACCGTCCCCTCGCCGCCCCAGTCCAAACTGTGCAGCACAAACCCGCGCGACGGCTCCACCGGGCCACCAAAATGCACCGGCGCGTCCGCCACTGATCCGGGTTCAATATCCAGCTGGGACAATAATTTGTGCAGGCGGATGCCTTCCAGCACATGGCCAATGCCAAGGCCGATCGCGCCCTGTTCATCATGCGCGCA
>JBBATT010000323.1:923-3098 GCA_040398605.1 Chakrabartia sp. | reverse complement strand
ATTTCAAGTTCAAATGCGTCAACCCGGCAGTGGTCGGCCAAGCATCTGGTGCCTGTTCGTCGGCACAAAGCGTGATTGGTCTTCTTGCGGATCCTTCGGATGGTTTCCGCTGGGCGTTTGGCATTCAATATGAAGCCAATCTTGCCGGCTCGGGAACACTGACACCTCGGATCGACGTTTCGCATCAGTATGCGCTGACCGGCAATGCCCTCACGCCCCCTGCCGGATCGCCAAGTGCGCTTCTTGGGCAGGTTCCTGGCTACACGCTCGCCAATGCCCGCCTGACCTGGCGGAACGAAGACAAGGATCTGGATGTCAGCCTTGAACTCACGAACCTGTTCGATAAATATTACTTCATCAACAAGTTCGATCTTACGGGCGCTGGCGCTGGTGCCATTTCCGGTCAGCCCGGTCGCCCGCGCGAATGGGCCATCTCGGTCAAGAAGAAGTTCTGAGCTTCTAGGGGACCATAACTTGGAATTTTGGGGGTAGTCGAAAGGCTGCCCCCTTTTATCTTTTCCAGCCTCTGATAGCCTTGACCGACGGGGTGTGACCCGTCAGAAGCGTAACTAACAATTGTTATAAATGAGAGGAGCCCGGCGTTGAAACTCACGCTACCCCCACGCGTATCGCCGATGCAGTTTGACGCCGCGCTAAAGGCCTTTGCAGGCGTTGTCGGTAAGGGATGGGTTCTTTCCTCAGATGAAGACCGTGACGCTTATGCGGACATCTATGCGCCCGGCCCGGAAGCGCTGTGGCCAGCCTCTGCCGCGGTAGCACCGGCGTCTGCTGAAGAGGTGCAGGCCGTCGTGCAGCTCGCCAATCAGTTTAAAACGCCGCTTTGGCCTGTCAGTCGCGGCAAGAACCTGGGCTATGGGCAGGCTGCGCCGCGCATGGCGGGTTCAATCGTGCTTGATCTTGGTCGTATGAATAAGGTTCTCGAGGTTGATCCGGGGCTTGGCTATTGTGTGATCGAGCCGGGCGTTGGTTTCTTTGATCTCTACGAACATCTGGCCCGTGAAAAGGCGCCTTTGTGGATGTCGGTGCCAGGTAATGGCTGGGGTTCGGTGCTCGGCAATGCGCTCGACCACGGCATCGGCTATACGCCTTACGGTCTTCATGCACGGAACCTGTGCGGGCTTGAGGTGGTCATGCCCGATGGCGACATGATGCGCACCGGCATGGCGGCTATGGCGAACAACAAGGCGTCGCACATCTTTCCGATGAGCTTCGGCCCGGATTGGACGCATATGTTCACCCAGTCCAACATGGGCGTCGTAACAAAGGCTGGCGTGTTTCTGCAGCCAGAGCCGGAGACCTCGCTCGAACTGTCCTTCGACATCCCCAATGAGGAGGATATCGGTTGGGTTATCGATATCATCGCGCCCATGAAGATCGCGGGATTGATCGACCAGAACGTGTTTATTCCCTCATGGCTCGGCAAAATTGTGCTGCTCGGCCAGCGCAAGGATTTTTGGGACAAGCCTTCGGCTATTCCAGACTGGCGCGTGAAGGAACTGCTCAAGGAGCACAAGCTCGGTTATTGGAAGGTCCAGATCCGCCTTTACGGTGACGAGAACGTTAACAAAGCTAAGGCCGAAGTTGTGAAGGCGGCGTTCAAAAAGCATCTCGATACGCCCCCTCACGAAGTGTGGTGGCGGCAGGGTGAAGATCGCAACATTTATGATCTGACGGTCGGCGTTCCGACTGCGGTGCCATTGCAGATGGGGGATTGGGTCGGTGGTCGCAGCGCGCATCTTGGCTTCTCGCCGGTCGTTCCGGCAACGTCGAAACATGTGATGGATCAGTTGAAGCGAAGCCGTAAGATTATCGCCGACCATGATGTTGATTTCTATGCCAGCTTCACCATTGGCGGAAGGTTTGCAAATAATATCAACATGTTGATGTATGATCGTGACAAGCCAGAGCAGGTTGAAAGCATGAAGAAACTGTTCAGCGCGCTCGTCACAGAAAGCGCCAAGGCAGGCTATGCCGAATATCGCACGCACCTTGGCTGGATGGATGCTGTGGCGGATACGTTTGATTTCAACAATCACGCGCAGCGCCGCATGAATGAAAAGGTGAAGGACGCGCTGGACCCCAATGGCATCATTGCGCCGGGCAAGCAGGGCGTGTGGCCTAGCGTCTACCGGGATCAGTCGAAGGAGGGCCGGG
>JBBATT010000323.1:0-913 GCA_040398605.1 Chakrabartia sp. | reverse complement strand
GTTCTCCTTAGCTTGCTGATGCTGGCCGCGTGCAACAAGACATCCGCTCCGGCACCTGAGGCTGCGAAGGGCGGGCCACCTCCACTGCCACCTTACCAAATGCGCGATAAAGCACCGACGGGGGACCGGCTGGCTGCTGGAGGGGACGGGGCGAAGCTTTATTCCGTTCACTGTGGCTATTGCCATTTGCCCGCCGGCATGGGCACAAACCTGCTCACCAAACAGCGCATGATGATGGGGGAGCCTCCGGAAAACGGGTTGCTTACTAACCGTAAGGACCTGACGGCGGATTACATCAAGTCAGTAGTGCGCATGGGCAAAGTCGCCATGCCACGCCAGACCCGCGTCGACATCACCGAAGCGGAACTGGATGCAGTCGCCGACTATCTTGCAAAGGCAGGCAAATGAAACTTAACCGCCGAACCTTGATTAAGACAGGGGTCCTCTCCGCGGCCACTGCTGCAACGTTGAAGAGCGCTGCGGCCCAGGGGCCTGCGCTCGTCGTGTTTGACAGTCGTCTGCCAGAGAGCGTTGCTTTTGCGCAGGGCTTGAGCGGCGCCAAACTCGATGTGGCGCATGAAGACCGGACCTTTTGGTCTGTGTTGCGTGCTGGTGCGCCTAAGGGCCGTGTCGTCGGGCTGACGCGCTGGAGCGACCTTGTCGTGGTGCGCGGTGAACTGGAAGCACAGGGCAAGCGGCTTAAGGCTGAGCGGCAGAGTGATCCTCACGCGCCCTTCCATTGGGAAATGGCCTGACCAACTTTAGAAGGTGTGTCCACATGGCAGACGTGACGCTTTATCATTGGGAGCCGAATGCGAATTCGGGCAAGCCCATGCTCGCGTTGATGGAAAAGGGTGTCACCTTCGACAGTCACTACATCGACATGCTGGATTTCGATCAGCACAAGCCTGAA
>JBBATT010000322.1:0-3106 GCA_040398605.1 Chakrabartia sp. | reverse complement strand
CTTCCGCAATAAAGGCTTCGATTTCCAGATTGGACAGCGCCAGCAGCTTGATCGCCTGCTGCAACTGCGGCGTCATCACCAGCGACTGGCTGTGCCGCAAGTCGAGGCGAGGGCCGAGCGCCATGGTTACAAGCTAAAGCCCTCGCCCAGATACAGGCGGCGGACATTTTCATCAGCCACTAGATCTTCGGGGCTGCCCGAAAAGAGCACGCGTCCATCATAGATGATGCAGGCGCGGTCGACGATTTCGAGCGTTTCGCGGACATTATGGTCGGTGATGAGCACACCGATCTGGCGCGTTCTAAGGTCCTTCACCAGATCGCGGATGTCGGCGATGGAGATGGGGTCAATGCCCGCAAAAGGTTCATCGAGCAGCATGATCGACGGGTCAGCCGCCAGCGCGCGCGCAATTTCACAGCGGCGGCGTTCCCCGCCCGAGAGCGCCATGGCGGCGGCCGTCCGCAGCCGGGTGAGGCCGAATTCATCTAACAGCTTTTCCAGCCGTGCGGCCCGGGCAGATTTGTCTGGCTCAGCCAGTTCCAGCACAGCCTGAATATTCTGTTCAACGGTCAGGCCACGGAAAATGGACGTTTCCTGCGGCAGATAGCCCAGCCCCATGATGGCGCGGCGGTACATGGGTAGGTTTGTGATGTCCTGACCGTCCAGCTCAATGCGTCCGGCATCCGGCTTGACCAGACCCATGATCGAATAAAAGCAGGTCGTCTTGCCCGCGCCATTCGGGCCGAGCAGGCCGACGACTTCGCCGCGCCCGACCGTCAGCGACACATCCGACAGCACAACGCGCTTGTCATATGATTTTGCGATGGAGACGACCGAAAGTCCCGTGCCCGTGACGGTCGCTGTTTCGCGGTCTATGATTGCGGCTTCGTTCATGGCTGGATCCTGCAGCTGTCCTGACACGTTCGGGTGAACGTGGCGTAAACGGTTTTGTTCTATTGGCAGGATTATTGCATGGACGGGGGTAAGCGCAACCTCAAGGTGACGGATTTACGGCGTCGTTGGTCGAAATTTATCCGAAACGGTCAGAGATTACTTGCGGTCTTTGGCAACCGTAAAGCGGCCGGTGACGCGACCGCTGCTGTTGCCGTCGCTTCCGGCGCTCTTTCCATCGACGACGGCGCGGCCTGAATTGAGATCAATGACCAGCCGCCCGCCGCTGATGCGGTTGCCGCTTTGATTGAGTTCTACGTTGCCCACCACAGTAATGAGCCTGCGATTAAGATCATAAACTGCAAAGTCGCCGCGGGCTGTTTCCGTCTCGCTGCGGATGAAGACGCCGCCGGATGCATCGAGGCGGTCAATATCGACGCCGCCGCCTGCGCGGGCATAGGCGACCGTAAGCCGGCCGGCGTTCATGGTCAGCCCGGCTTGGCGGACAACGACATTGCCGGAAAACACCGCGCGATCGGCGCGATCCTGCACTTCGATGCGGTCTGCCTCCACATCGACGGGCGATTTGGCGTTGTGGCCCTTCAGTGCCTGGCCGAGGGCAGGAACAGCAAGAAGGAGAACGAGAGAGGCGAGGAGAGGAGCTTTGCGCATGCGGCTATCTGGCTCCACCTTGGACGATATGCAAGCGTGCTCGACCCTCGAGCGTCACGGTGCGCTGTTCTAAGTCAGCGCGAATGCTGCCTGCCGAAAAGGTGCCAAGCGGCAATTGCCCCTGAACGGCGCCGCCGCTTGCCAATTTGCGGGACTTAAGGCCAACGGCCACGTCATTTGCCTCCACGCGGTACCCGTCTGCGGTCTGGAAGGTCAAAGGCCCGTCCACCTGAACAACTTCCCTGTCCATATCATAACGTCCGGCGTTGGCAGATAGAGTTGCGGGCCCTTCCTCCATCTGGATGCGGGCGTCCAGGTCGTTGAGCTTCACGACAGGGTCCTGAGAGCTTTTCTGCACAGCTGACCCCGCCGTGATTTGGAAGGGGCGGCCCTTGCTGTCTTCGCCGCGATAGGTGGCTGCGGTCACCCGCAGACGTTCGCGCGACATCGCAACATTATCCTTGGCCAGCATGAAGCTGACATCGCCATTGGGGCTGGTGATCGGGGCGAAGACGAGAAACAGCACAAGCGCCGCGATGAGGATCGGCAGACCGATTCGCAAAAGCTTCATCAAACGGTCGTGCTTGCCGTTTGGCCGCGCCCAAATTTGGCGCGCAGAGCGTTCCTGCAGGGCGAGATCAGACATGCGCGAAGATGTCGACCTCAGGCCATCCGGCAAGATCGAGCCGGGCGCGGTGGGGCAGAAAATCGAAACAGGCTTGCGCCAATTCGGTGCGTCCTTCGCGGGCCAAACGGGGGTCCAAAATCTCTCTCACGCGGTGCAAATAGCGCACGTCGGAGGCTGCATATTCCTTCTGCGCCTCGCTCAAAGCGTCGGCGCCCCAGTCTGACGATTGCTGCTGTTTGGACAGTTCAACACCCAATGTTTCGCGGACAAGATCCTTCAAACCATGCCGGTCTGTATAGGTGCGGATGAGGCGCGATGCGACCTTGGTGCAGTAAACCGGCTCCGCCATAATATTCAGATATGCCATGATCGAAGCGAGGTCGAACCGCGCAAAATGGTATAATTTCAGACGTTTGGGGTCTGACAGCACCGCTTTGAGGTTGGGCGCGTTGTAGCTGGTGCCAGCGGCAAAGCGCACCAGATGTTCGTCGCCGCTGCCGTCTGAGATCTGCACAAGGCACAACCGGTCACGCCCTGGATGCAGGCCCATGGTTTCGGTGTCGACTGCAACCGGACCTTCGCCCAGCACGCCTTCGGGCAGGTCTTCTTCGTGCAGGTAAACAGTCATCCAAAAAATCTCCCGGTCCGCCATCCGACATCTGTGTCGGTTGGGGAATCACTCATGCAAGCTGACACGCCACAGCGGATATCAAGCAGGCCCCTTTGCACCGGCTTGGAACGGGCTGCAAGCACATGTGAACAGCCCAGTTTTGTCGAATCGCAAAAATACTATCGGAACTTTGCGTTCTGGGTTATGTTGGGGAAAGGCGTGGTGTCTATTACGCCGAATCTATGTCGCAATCGTCCGGCGATCAGATTAAGTATTTCCGGGCGAAAACGATTACGAAGAAAGTA
>JBBATT010000321.1:0-3109 GCA_040398605.1 Chakrabartia sp. | reverse complement strand
TGCGGCGCTTCACCGATCGCTTTGGCCATGCGCCGGTCGCTTGGCATAGCGACCTGCGTCAATCGCAGCGCAGGCGGACGTATCGTGCGATTGCAAGCGGGGAAGCGCTGGTGACGGTGGGGGCGCGGTCCTCGCTCTATCTTCCCTACCGCAACCTCGGGCTGATCGTTGTTGATGAAGCGCATGAAACGAGCTTCAAGCAGGAAGACGGCGTTCAGTATCACGCCCGTGATGCCGCCGTGATGCGCGGGCATTTTGAGAAAATTCCGGTCGTGCTGGCAACGGCCACGCCTGCCATCGAAACCCGCCAACAGGTGGCGCAGGGGCGCTATGCCGAGATAAAGCTTCCGGGCCGCTATGGCGCGGCGCAGATGCCGAAGATTGAGGCGATCAACCTGATCGAAACCCCGCCCGAACGCGGGCGCTGGCTGGCACCGCCCTTGGTCAATGCGATCACTGAAACACTGGCGCGCAAGGAACAGGTGCTGCTGTTCCTCAATCGCAGGGGCTATGCGCCACTCACATTGTGCCGCCATTGCGGGCACCGGTTCCAATGCCCGAATTGTACGGCGTGGATGGTCGAGCATCGGCTGACCAACCGGCTGCAATGCCATCATTGCGGGCATATTGAGCCGCCGCCCAGCGCATGCCCTGAATGCAAGACTGAGGATTCATTGGTCGCCTGTGGCCCCGGCGTGGAGCGTATCTCGGACGAGGTTGGCATTCTCTTCCCCGAAGCGCGGCGCGCTATTGTGACGTCAGACACGCTCTGGTCCCCCGCCAAAGCGGCCGAGTTTGTCGGGCGGATGGAAGCAGGCGAAATCGACATCGTCATCGGCACGCAGCTCATCACCAAAGGCTATCACTTCCCCGAACTGACCCTGGTCGGTGTCGTCGATGCGGATTTGGGGCTTCAGGGCGGCGATCTGCGGGCGGCGGAACGCAGCTTTCAACAGATCATGCAGGTGGCCGGACGCGCGGGGCGCGGCGCGAAGCCGGGCCATGTCTATCTCCAGACGCATGAACCGACAGCGCCGGTCATGGAGGCGCTTGTCTCCGGCGATACAGAGAGTTTCTACGAAGCGGAAACGGAGGCGCGCCGCTTTGCCAATGCCCCGCCCTTTGGCCGCTTTGCCGCCATCATCGTTGCCTCTGAAAGCCTCGGCGATGCGCAAGAGGTTGCGCGCCGCATCGCGCAATCTGCGCCGGAGGTGGAAGGGATGCAGGTCTATGGCCCCGCGCCCGCCCCACTGGCCATGCTGCGCGGCCGGCACCGCCTGCGCTTGCTCGTCCACGCCCGCCGTGCGCTCGATGTGCAGGATGTTCTGCGCGACTGGCTCGGCGGGCTTGAATGGTCCCGCCATGTGCGGGTCAGTGTGGACATCGATCCCTATAGTTTTGTTTAGCGCATTCCCCGGTTGCGGTTGCCTTCGCAGTCCGCGCCCCTAAATCGGGTCTATGCTTGATGCTCAATACGCCCCCGCCGCGCCTTCTATCATCCACCGTGCCGATTATGCCGTGCCTGATTGGTTGGTGCCGGACATTGCGCTCGATTTTGATTTGGACCCCGCCAAAACACGCGTCCGGGCGACGCTGACGGTTGAACGCAATGGCGCGCATGACCGGCCTTTGCGGCTGGATGGGGATGGGCTGACGCCACTGGTTGTCCGCATCGACGGGGAAGAGACAGCGGAATGGGCGCTGGACGACGGCGCGCTGGTTCTGCCGCTTTTGCAGGACAAGGCGGTGATCGAAACCGAAGTGGAGATCGCGCCTGCCGCCAACACCCAGTTGATGGGGCTCTATGCCTCGGGTGGGCTGCTGTGCACCCAGTGCGAGGCGGAAGGCTTTCGTCGGATCACTTTCTTCCCCGACCGGCCTGATGTCCTGTCGCGCTATACCGTGCGGATGGCGGCGGACAAGGCGGCCTATCCCGTGCTGCTCAGCAATGGCGATCGGACGGCGTCGGGCGACCTTGATGGTGGTCGCCACTGGGCGGAATGGACCGACCCGTTCTTCAAGCCGAGCTATTTGTTCGCGCTCGTCGCAGGTGACCTTGCGGCCAACCGCGACAGCTTCACGACGATGTCCGGCAAGACCGTGGACCTCGCCATCTGGGTGGCTGAAGCAGACCTGCCGCGCACGCACCACGCCATGGATGCGCTGAAGGCGAGCATGAAGTGGGACGAGGATGTCTATGGCCGCGAATATGATTTGGGCCAGTTCAACATCGTCGCTGTCGCCGATTTCAACTTTGGCGCGATGGAGAATAAGAGCCTCAACGTCTTCAACTCGCGCTACGTGCTGGCTGATCCTGAGACCGCGACCGACATTGATTATGACAATGTCGCAGGCGTCATCGCGCATGAGTATTTCCACAATTGGTCGGGCAACCGCGTCACTTGCCGCGACTGGTTCCAGCTGAGCCTGAAGGAAGGCTTCACGGTCTTTCGCGATCAGTGCTTCTCTGCCGATCAGGGCTCAGATGCGGTCAAGCGGATCGAGGATGTCCGCATCCTGCGTGCGGCGCAGTTCCCGGAAGATGCAGGGCCACTCGCCCACCCGATCCGTCCGGACAGCTATATGGAGATCGCCAATTTCTACACGGCGACCATATACAACAAAGGCGCGGAGATCATCCGCATGCTCCACACGCTGTTGGGTGCCGAGACCTTCCGCAAAGGCAGCGATCTTTATTTCGACCGGCATGACGGGACAGCGGCGACCTGCGAGGATTTCGTCCGCGCGATGGAAGAGGCGAGCGGGCAAGATCTCAAGCAGTTCCGCAACTGGTATTCGGTGGCGGGCACACCCAAGATCAAGGCGACGATTGCGGGCCATACCTTGGTTCTGGAACAATCGGTGCCTGATACACCCGGCCAGACGGACAAGCCCACAATGGCGATTCCGCTCAAGCTTGCGTTGTTTGACCGCGCGACGGGCACGCATGCTGGCGAGCGGCTGGAGCTCCTGACCGAACGCCGGACGGAGATTGCACTGGCGGCAGGCCAGGCGCCCATCCTCTCGATCAATCGTGGCTTCTCGGCTCCGGTCATCGTCGAAGCTGACCGGACGGCGGACGATCTGGCGTTCCTCTCCGCCCATGATG
>JBBATT010000320.1:0-3116 GCA_040398605.1 Chakrabartia sp. | reverse complement strand
TGACCATCTCGGGTGACCATGTACCGTCATCCATGGAACGGCCCACCGTCAGCGCGGCCTGAAGGCCAAGCGCAATTTCCGTCTGCATGTTCGCCATTTTGAGCTGCGGAATCTGGTTGGCGGCCAGCGGACGGCCGAACTGCTGGCGGTCCAGCTGATATTGACGCGCGCGGTGGAAGCAATCTTCCGCCGCCCCCATCACGCCCCAGGCAATGCCATAGCGCGCCTTGTTGAGGCAGCCGAAGGGGCCGGACAAACCCTGCACATTGGGCAGGAGGTTTTCTTCTGGCACGAACACGTCTTCGAGGACGATTTCACCGGTGATCGAGGCCCGCAGGCTCATCTTGCCTTCAATCTTTGGCGTGGAGAAACCTTCCATCCCGCGCTCGATGATGAAGCCTCGGATCACGCCGCCTTCATCCTTCGCCCAGACAACCGCGATGTCGGCGATGGGGGAATTGGTGATCCACATCTTCGCGCCGTTGAGGATGCAGCCGCCCGTCGTCTGCTTGGCGTTGGTCTTCATCGACGCCGGATCCGAGCCGGCATCGGGTTCGGTCAGGCCAAAACAGCCAACCCATTCACCGGTCGCCAGCTTGGGCAGATATTTCTGCCGCTGCTCCTCAGAGCCATAAGCATGGATAGGATGCATCACGAGCGAGCTTTGCACCGACATCGCAGAGCGATAGCCCGAATCAACGCGTTCAACCGCACGGGCAATCAGCCCATAAGCGACGTTGCTGACACCGGCGCAGCCATAGCCCTCAATCGTCGAACCAAGCAGGCCAAGCGCGCCCAACTCGTTCATGATCTCCCGATCAAATCGTTCGGAGAGCGTAGCGGAAACAACGCGCGGCAGGAGCTTATCCTGCGCATAGCTTTCCGCTGCATCGCGGATCATCCGCTCTTCTTCGGTCAGCTGCGCGTCAAGGTGAAAGGGGTCATCCCATTTGAAAGGTGCGAATTTTGCCATGGCGCTTTCTACGAGGTTTGCGCGGCGGCCTCAACACCGGGACAGGCTTGGCCATTGGTTTCGCGCGAAGGCGCGAAGAAAAAAAGATCGCGAAGCCGCAAATCTTCACGCGCGATGCGCTTCACATTTTCAGGATGAATTCGCTTCGCGCCCTTGTTTCCTTCGCCCTCTTCGCGTGAACCAAGTCACTTAAACAGAAGTAAAATCCAGCCCGATGTCAGCGGCAGGCGCACTTTGGGTCAGGCGCCCGACCGAAATATAGGTCACACCGCTTTCCGCCTTGGCGCGGATCGTCTCCAGCGTGACACCGCCTGAGGCTTCCGTGGGCACCCGCCCGCCGACCAGTCCCACGGCCTGCCGCAGCGTTGCTGCATCCATATTGTCGAGCAGCAGATGCGTGGCCCCCGCGGAAAGGCCGGGTTCAATCTGGTCAATGCGGTCGACCTCAAGGATGATCCGCTCCACCCCTGCATCGCGCGCGCGGCGGACGGCTTCGGCCACCCCACCTGCAACCGCGACATGATTGTCCTTGATCATCGCCGCATCCCACAGGCCCATACGGTGGTTGGTCGCCCCGCCCATGCGCGTCGCATATTTCTCCAGCACGCGCAGACCCGGGATGGTCTTGCGCGTGTCGAGCAGCGTGCAGCCCGTGCCCGCTATCGCATCGACATAAGCCCGCGTCAGCGTCGCGACACCTGACAGATGCTGAACGATGTTGAGCGCAGACCGCTCCGCCGTCAGCATCGCCCGCGCCTTGCCGCGCAGGCGCATCAGGTCTGACCCCTTGGTCACCTGCGCGCCTTCATCGACGAGGATCTCAACCGTCATTTCGGGATCAAGATGCCGGAAGAAAGCGTCCGCAATCGGCAGGCCCGCGACGACAATCGCATCGCGGCTATCCATCACGCCTGCAAAACGCGCGTCCGCCGGGATCACACTTTCCGACGTCACATCGCGGCCCGACGGTCCCAGATCTTCCGCAAGGGTGGCACGGACAAACGAATCAAGGTCGAACTGCGGCAGCTCAAAAGACATTCGGAGCGCTTTCAAAGGTGTGGAAGTGGAGGAAGTTGAGGGCCTCGGCGCATCGAAATCCGTCCTTTGTAGGAAAGGCATAACTTCCGGAAGCAAGGGGCTGAAAGGCGGTGCAGATCATGCCTGCCAGCTAGGCGAATTGGGGGCGCGTAGGAAAGGGATTTTACGCCGCAGCCCTCGGATTAGGCCCGATGTCTACCAAGCAACCTCCTTTTTATACACCAGCCTGCGCCGCCTGCGGGCCAGCAATGGAGGAAAAGAATGGTTCGCTTAGCTTCGTTGTTGCGCAGCCTGCTGAGGACCAGAGGCAGAAGCCACGATTTCGGTCCAGCCCTAACATTGACAAAAATAGCAAAAATGCTATGTTTAGCCGATGAGTTGGCGTGTCAGCGTTTTGAACGAGACTGTCGAGAAAGAGCTTAGCGCCTTACCTCTAGACATGCGTGCAAAGCTGGTACGGATCGTGGAACTCATCGAAAGCTTGGGCTTAGACAAGGTTCGCGAACCCTATGTGAAGCATCTGCAGAAGTCGCTCTGGGAGATGCGCATATCCGGTCGCGATGGCATTTCCCGCGCCATCTATGTCACCGCCTCCGGAAAGCGCGTTGTGATTGTAAGAGCGTTCATCAAGAAAACGCAGAAAACACCACGCAGCGAAATCGAACTGGCACTTAAGAGGGCCGAGGAGTTGAAATGACCAAAACTGTTCCCTTCGGCAAGGTTGCCGAAAAATGGCGTGCCGACCCAGACTTCCCGCGCGAATATGACGCATTGGAAGAAGAGTTTGCGCTCGCTGCTGCTGTCATCAAAGCACGTGCTGATGCCGGACTCACCCAAGAGGAACTCGCCAATCGAATGGGAACGACCCAAAGCGTGATCGCTCGCATGGAAGGAGGCAAATCCCGCCCATCAACAAGCACGTTGCAAAAACTGGCTATAGCGACTGGCACAAGATTGAGGGTCAGCTTTGAACGAAAAGGCGCAAAGCGACGTACTGCAGCCTAAGGCCGCGCCCCCAAATCCCCCTGCCCGACAGTGCCGCTGGCCATGTCCAGCATCCGGTCGAGCGACTTCTTGGCCTGCAGGCGAAGCCCTTCCTCAATAT
>JBBATT010000319.1:0-3137 GCA_040398605.1 Chakrabartia sp. | reverse complement strand
AGCGACCGTGCCATCTCACCAATTTCGTCCTGACGCTCTTTGCCATCAATCAAAATGTCGTAATTGGCGCTGGTCATGGCGTCCATATGGCCAATCATTTCATTGGTTGGCGTCAAGATCTTGCGCATCAAGAACCAAACGGCTGCGCCGACTGCACCTGCGAGCACCAAAATAACAAAACCGAGTTGTATCGAGGTGCTTACAACGCCAGAAGTTGCTTCTTCGCCAATGGCGGCATCATCTGCTGACAGCTTTTCTACGGCGTTGTCGACAAACCTGTCATTCTCACTATGAAGTTTCGTCAGCCGCGCATAAACTTCCCTAGCCGCGTCGGCGTTTCCGGATTTAACTGCAGGAACAAAATTGTTCTGGAGTTCGTCCCAAAACCGTTCCCCTGAAGGAATGACATCCCTGACAAAATGTTCATGTGTTTCTGGGGAAATATAATCGTTTTTTGACCAGAACTCTTTGCGTTCGTCGAATGCTTCTCGGTCTTTCGAAAGGTTTTTTTCAGCCTCGTTTATATCTTCGTTGCCAAGCATCAATCGTGACGCCACGAGGTAAGGAATAGAGACTTCGAGGGCAGGGGGAACCGTATCGGCAAGCAAATCAGCAGAGGCTTGTTCACGGGCATGCAGTGGACCGCCGATGCGGATTTGATTGACGTCATAAGCGCCGAAGATGGCGGCGAGCAGGAACAGCCCGCCCATAGCTGCCGCACCAATCTGGCTGATACGCTGAATTTTCATTTCCGGTTTGCTCCTTAACCCGAACATAAACTTGCGACGCCGCAGGTCATGCGGACGGCCTCAAGGCTAAAACGGCCAGAATTCGGAAAACTTTAGGGCGGGGCGTGCAGCGCCGCCGGACGCGACCTTATGGGGCCGCCGAACTATTGGCAGGTGTTGCCGCCTGTTCCGCGTTTGCAGCGTCGTCGATTTCGGAAATGTGACGGTTGATGTCCGCTTCTGCTGCGTTGCGGATGTCCGCTGCGCGCTCTGAAATGGCGGCCTCAGAACCTGTGTCGCCCGTCGCGCTTTCCTTCACAGCACCGCATGCCGAGAGCGCCAATAGCAGAAACCACCCGCACCATCTCATTTGGCCGTCCGATCAAGAAGGTCTTCGGGCGCATTGGCAACCAGATCGAGCATAGTTGTCCACGCCGCGACATTCTGGCGGAGTGCGGTAGGGTCAATCTTGTCGAGCGTGTCGTCCGCTGTGTGGTGCAGATCAAAATAGCGGGTGCCATCCTGATTGAGATCGATGGCAGGGGTTCCAGCGCCGATCATCTGGCCGACATCTGCGCCGCCTGATGCAATGCCCCGTCCGGTTCCGATGCCTTGCGCGGCCAGTGCGTCCGAAATCCGGGCACGCAACGGTGCAGCCGTATCCGGCAGACGGAAATTGACCTGCCAAATCCGGTCCGCGCCAAAATCGGATTCAGCAGCCAGCGCATGGGGTTCATCCTTATGCGCCTTGAAATAGGCATCGCCGCCAAAAACGCCGACCTCTTCTGATCCCGCCCAAAGCACGCGGATCGTGCGGCGCTGCTTGCCCTTGGCTGCGACCGAGAGCGCTCCGTCTGTCACAATCCCGCAGCCTGCGGCATCGTCCAAGGCGCCGGTGCCAAGGTCCCAACTGTCGAGATGGCAGGCAACCAGCGCGATGCCTGCTGCAGGATCGGTCCCCGGAAGCTCGGCAAGCACATTGCCTGATGGCTGTGGCCCCGTGAACTTGGGGGTTAGGGTCAGGGTCATTTTGATGGGGCTGCTGCTTGTGCGTGCAATCCGTTCCAGATTATCGGCATCTGGATTGGAGAGGGCGGCCGCTGCGATGGGCGTGACCCCATCTGGCCAATTTGTGACGCCGGTATGTGGTGTCCGGTGATCGTCTGTTCCAATGGAGCGGATCAGGAAGGCGGATGCCCCCCGCTTTGCGGCAACGGCGGGGCCTTCACGGCGCACACGCCCAAAGACGCCATAAGAAGACCCGTCTTGCGTGCGGCCCATGGCGTGGCCGACATAGACGATCTTGCCCTTAATGGCGGCGTCTGGCGCGGCGAGAAACTCTGCATAGGTTAGATAAACGATGACGGTCCCAGTGAGGCCGTTGGCCGAGGTCGCCCCGCTATGGCCAAGGGCTGTGATCGCCAAGCGGTGCGGGTAGGGGGCTGTTATCTCCGCCTTTTCCTCACCGCGCACCCAACCCTTCATCTCAAAGGGCTCAATGCGGATGTTCTGGAAACCCAGCGCTTTGAACTTTTCGACGGCCCACGCCCGCGCATTTGCTTCTCGCTCGGTTCCGGCGAGACGCTGGCCAACCTCTGTGGTGAGGCCAGCTGTGATCTCATAAGCGAGGTTCCTGTCCTCGGCATTGGCGGCGGCAGGAAGGAGGGCGGCGATCATCAGGAGCTTTTTCATTTGCCATGGCTAACCTGTCGATGCGGGTTTGCCAATGCGGATTTGCTGGGCTAGTGCCGCGTCAAATCCGCCAGCTTACAAATGAGAGAAACGACCCATGGCCGCGCAATACGCCTATGTCATGAAAGACATGACCAAGTCTTTCCCCGGTGCCCAAAAGCCGGTGCTGAGCAACATCAACCTGCAATTTTATCAGGGTGCGAAGATCGGCATCGTCGGCCCGAACGGCGCCGGTAAATCGACGCTGATCAAGATCATGGCCGGTATCGATACGGAGTTTTCAGGTGAAGCTTGGGCGGGTGAGAACATCACCATCGGCTATCTTGAGCAGGAGCCTCAGCTCGACCCGACCAAGAACGTCCTTGAGAATGTGAAGGACGGCGCGCGCGAAACCGCGGACATGGTGGATCGCTATAACGAGATTTCGGCGTTGATGGGTGAGCCTGATGCGGATTTTGATACGCTGATGGAAGAAATGGGCACGCTGCAGGAGCGCATCGACGCTGTGGACGGCTGGACGCTCGACAACCAGCTTGAAATCGCAATGGAAGCGCTGCGGTGCCCGCCATCTGACTGGTCCGTTGAAAACCTGTCCGGCGGTGAGAAGCGTCGTGTGGCGCTGACCCGCCTGCTGCTCCAGAAGCCGTCGATCCTGCTGCTCGATGAACCGACCAACCACTTGGACGCCGAGAGCGTTGAGTGGCTGGAAAACCATCT
>JBBATT010000318.1:0-3139 GCA_040398605.1 Chakrabartia sp. | reverse complement strand
ATTTCGGGCTGACGGTCGATAAGATCGTTCCCCGCATCCTTGAGAAACTTGCCAACTAAGGAGAATGGACATGGCGAAGGTTGCCATTAACGGTTTCGGACGTATCGGGCGCAATGTGGCGCGCGCCATTCTTGAGCGCCCGGATTGTGGCCTTGAGCTCGTGTCGATCAACGACCTCGCCGATGCCAAGTCGAACGCCCTTTTGTTCAAGCGGGACTCAGTCCACGGTCCGTTCCACGGCACGGTCGAAGTCGACGGCAATGACCTCATCATCAACGGCAAGCGCATCCATGTGACAGCCGAGCGTGACCCCGCCAACCTTCCCCATGCTGCCAATGGCATCGACATTGCACTAGAGTGCACCGGTTTCTTCACGACCCGTGCCGGTGGCCAGAAGCACCTCGACGCAGGCGCCAAGCGCGTCCTCATCTCGGCGCCGGGCAAGGAAGTCGATCTCACGGTCGTCTTCGGCGTCAACCATGACAAGCTGACGGGCGACCACAAAATCGTCTCCGATGCGTCGTGCACCACCAACTGCCTCGCACCGTTCGCCAAGGTTCTGAACGACGCCATCGGCATCGAACGTGGCCTGATGACGACGATCCACGCTTATACGAACGACCAGAAAATCCTCGACCAGATCCACGAAGATCCGCGCCGTGCGCGTGCCGCGGGCATGTCGATGATCCCGACGACCACCGGTGCTGCCCGTGCCGTGGGTGAAGTGCTTCCTGAACTGAAGGGCAAGCTTGATGGTTCGGCCATCCGCGTGCCGACGCCGAACGTCTCGGTCGTTGACCTCACCTTCACGCCGAAGCGCGACACGACCAAGGAAGAAGTCAACGCGCTGCTGAAGGCCGCGGCTGAAGGTCCGCTCAAGGGCGTGCTCGGCTACACTGATGAGCCGCTCGTTTCGATCGACCTCAACCATGACGCGCACAGCTCAACCATCGACAGCCTCGAAACGGCCGTCATCGATGGCAAGCTCGTCCGCGTGCTGTCTTGGTACGATAACGAATGGGGCTTCTCCAACCGCATGGTCGACACGGCCGGCGTGATGGCAAAGCTGATCTAAACTATCCCCCCCTCCCGCGTGCGGGAGGGGCTGGGGGTGGGGAAAGGGCAAGCGACCAAGGGTGGTCTTGCCCACCCCTAACCCCTCCCGCAAGCGGGAGGGGACTTTCGTGGAGCCAAGAATGACGTTCAAAACCCTCGACGATATGGGCGATCTGACCGGCAAGCGTGTGCTTGTCCGCGAAGACCTCAACGTGCCGATGGCCAATGGGCAGGTGACGGACGATACACGTCTTCGTGCCGCTGCCCCGACGGTCCTTGAACTGGCTGATCGCGGGGCCAAGGTTCTCGTCCTCGCCCATTTCGGCCGTCCCAAGGGCCAGCCTTCGGAAGAGTTTTCGCTGAAAAAGGTCGTCGCGCCGTTCTCGCACGTGCTTGGCCGTCCAGTCCGTTACATTGACTGGGAAGGGGACAAGGCCGCCGTGGCTACGCTGGCCGATGGCGATATTGCGGTGCTTGAAAACACCCGCTTCTTCGGCGGTGAGGAAAAGAACGACCCGGCCGTGGTCGAACGCTTTGCCAGCCTTGGCGACCTTTATGTGAATGATGCCTTCTCTGCCGCGCACCGCGCCCATGCCTCGACGGAAGGGCTGGCCCATGTGTTGCCCGCTTTTGCCGGGCGGTCGATGGAAGCCGAACTAAAGGCGCTCGAAAAGGCGCTGGGCTCGCCTGAAAAGCCGGTCGCAGCAGTTGTCGGTGGGGCCAAAGTCTCGTCCAAGCTTGATGTGCTTAAGCACCTAGTCGAGCGCGTTGATCATTTGATCATCGGTGGCGGCATGGCCAACACCTTCCTTGCCGCGCGCGGCATCGATGTCGGCAAGTCGCTGTGTGAGCACGATCTGACCGGCACTGCCGAAGATATTCTGGATGCGGCAGACAAGGCAGGATGCACCGTGCATCTGCCCTATGACGTTGTCGTCTCAAAAGAATTCGCCGCCAATCCGCCGTCGCTGCGGACGTGCAACGTGCATGAGGTCTCGGCGGACGAGATGATCCTCGATGTCGGCCCGGCCGCTGTTGAGGCGCTGGCGGACGTTTTGAAGACCTGCCGGACGCTCGTTTGGAACGGCCCGATGGGCGCGTTTGAGACGGTTCCGTTCGACAAGGCCACCGTGGCGCTTGCCCGGACGGCGGCGGCGCTCACCAAAGAAGGCTCGCTCGTGTCGGTTGCGGGTGGCGGTGACACAGTCGCCGCGCTCAACCATGCGGGCGTTGCCGGTGATTTCAGCTTTGTGTCGACGGCAGGCGGCGCGTTTCTGGAATGGATGGAGGGACGCGTGCTTCCCGGCGTGGCCGCGCTCCAGAAAGATTAATTCGATCATCCCGGACAACGTTGTTTTCCAGGATGTTTTTTGCACAACACCGCATTCGAATGCAGCGAAGGACAAGAAGATGACAGACCCGAAAATGATGGAAAAAATTGCCAGCGGCAAAGGCTTTATCGCAGCTCTGGACCAGAGCGGTGGCTCCACCCCGAAGGCGCTGCTCGGCTATGGCATTGAAGAGAGCGCCTATCACGGCGACGAAGAAATGTTCGCGCTGATCCACCAGATGCGCAGCCGCATCATTTCCTCGCCGGCCTTCACCGGTGACAAGGTTGTTGGCGCGATCCTGTTTGAAAAAACGATGGACGGTCAGGTCGGCGGCAAGCCGACCCCAGCTGCGCTTTGGGACAAGGGCGTCGTGCCCTTCATCAAGATCGACAAGGGCCTGGAAGACGAAGCGAACGGCGTCCAGCTGATGAAGCCGATGCCGGATCTGGATGCTCTGCTGGCCAAGTCGAAGGCGCTTGGCGTTTTCGGCACCAAGGAACGCTCGGTCATCAACCTTGCCAACCGCGACGGCATTGCTGCCATCGTGAAGCAGCAGGTGGAAATTGGTCTTCAAGTGCTCGCCGGTGGCCTTGTCCCGATGCTGGAGCCAGAAATCAACATCAAGAGCCCGGAACGCGCCGATTGCGACGCCATCCTGCTCGACGAGATGATCAAGGCGCTCGATGCGATGCCGGGCACCGACAAGGTCATGCTCAAGCTCAGCTTGCCGGTCACACCGGGTCATTTCGACG
>JBBATT010000317.1:0-3144 GCA_040398605.1 Chakrabartia sp. | reverse complement strand
TTCTTGATCGCCGTAGATAATGTCTTTGACAGCTATCAAAGAGTTTCAGATGCAACCGGCTTAACGCCGCTTGCCTATCAACGCGGTTTGCTTGATCCGATCGGTCGGACCTTCCGTTTCAGCATCCGTAAAACCATCGACTAAGGGGACCCTTTTCATGTTGCGCCGTTGGCATAAACTGCTTGCTCCATTTTTCGCCGCTTTCCTGCTTTTGATCGGGGGAACAGGCGTCGCCATTCAAATCACGGACCTGCTGGATGTTCCGGCAAAGTCACAGGACGCAAAAACACCCACCGCCGCTGGCAAAACGCCCTCCATGGGCAAGCCGAAGCGGACGCCTATGGGGCAATGGAACCACTGGCTAAAAGAGCTGCATTCAGGTGAAATTATCGGCGGCGGCGGCATCGCCATCAACCTGCTGAGCGGACTTGCCCTCGTTTATTTCGCCGGATCCGGTTTCTGGATGTATTTCACGATGTGGCAGAAACGCCGCAAAAATCGGCGTTGAACAAAGCCCCTTTGCGGCGGGATTAAGCCGGGACCATCGGCAAGCGGATCTCCACCATCAGCCCAGGCATATTGTTTGTCAGGCGCAAGTCCCCGCCGTGGAAGTGAACGATCGACTGCGCGACGGCGAGACCGAGGCCGTTGCCTTTCACGTGCGCGCTTGCTTGCCCCCGCTCAAATGGCTGCAACACGGTTTCAAGCTGCTCATGCGGAAGGCCGGGACCGTCATCGGAAATCCGAATGAAGACTTCCTTCCCGTCCTGGAAAACTGAGACCTCGGCCGATGTTCCCGCCGGCGTATGGAGGGCGATATTCTCCATAGCATTGACGAGAACCTGCACGAGCAGCTCAGCGTCTGCGATCACCGTCACATCTGCAATTGCGAGCACCTTTAGATCGCAATTGGCATCGGCCAAAACCGGCTCAACCGTTTCGATTGCATCATCGACGACCGCGGCCAGAGAAATTTTGCGAAGAGCAGCGGGATGACGCCCCGCGTCTATTTCTGAAAGCCTGAGCAAAGCATCAAAAATGCGGATCGTGGATGCACTTTCGCGTTCGGCACGTTCCAGAATGTTGGAGACATGATTAGGGAGGTCCTGTCGCCCCCCTTCCCGAAGAATTCCAAGCAAGCGGGTGAGCGGTGTCCGCAGTTCATGAGCGAGACTGGAGGAAAACTGCCTTTGGGTTGCAATGAGCTTTGCAATGCGATCCAGCATGCGATTGAAGCTTTGAGCCTGGACGCGGAAAATGCCATCCAGTCGGTCAACCGGCACCCGGCTGTCGAGATTATCCCTCGAAATCTCGTCGGCCGCAGCCGTAATCTGTTGCAGCCTGACTGCGATCTCCCGACCCAAAAGTTGCGTTGCCAGCAATCCTCCCATCAGCGCGGTCACAAACAATGCCAGCGAAAGCGGGAGGAGGACATCGTTGAGATCTTCAACAACCTCGCTGTGGGAAACGACGACAAGCCGCGATCCGTCTGCAAGCGGAACGACAAGCGCGCGGGCCTCGCGTGGCTTCGACGCTTTACCCTCGCGGAAAAGAACGTCGGAATAGCCGTCATTTGGAAGCTTAAGGGTGACTGCGCCGAATGTCTGTCGCCCGTCACCACCAAATATGGCGTGCCCCTTGTCCGTTATTGTTCTGCCGGCTTCAACGCGCAAGATAGCCTGTTCAACAGACGTTGTGGAAGCTGGTGACTGACTGTGCTTGGGGATAAGCCGGTCACGTTCTCGATCAAGTGACCGGTCGACATTTTCGACCAACCGATCCCTTGCAACGTAATACATCGCAATCCCGGCAACACCCATCATCAGCGCAAACATGACACCTGACTGGATCGCCAGCCTGCCTATTCTAGGTCTTCCCAATGGCATCAAAAATCAGCTGCAAGACAACGAACGCAGCACATATCCTGAGCCTCGCTGCGTTTCGATTGCTTCACAGCCTAACTCCAGCAGCTTGGTTCTAAGCCGACTTAAATTGCTTTCCACAATGTTCGTCGTTGTCTCGAATCCATAGCCCCAAACGCCTTCGAGAAGCATCTTACGCGTGACGAGGCGGTCGGCATTCCGCATCAGTTGGACCAGCAACGAATATTGCTTTCGGTTGAGCAGGACGGCCTCACCCTTGAAACATGCCCGAAGTCCAGCGGGTTCAAGATGCAGCGCGCCGACCGCAATTGTGCCTTCACTTTCCCGCCCCACAGACCTTCGGGTTATGGCCTGTAGCCGCGCAGCAAGCTCTTCCATGTCGAACGGCTTTGCCAGATAATCGTCGGCCCCAGCCTGCAACCCCTGTATGCGTTCAGAAACCGAACCAAGTGCGCTCAACATCAAAACAGGTGGTCGCGACGGCCGAACGAGCAGCTGCCTTAAAACTTCATCTCCGGTGATATCCGGCAACATCCGGTCCAGAATGACAGCGTCAAAATCATCGCTTTTCGTAGCTTGAAGTGCCTCAGCGCCTGTCCGCGCTGTTGTTGCCAAATGGCCAAGGTGTCGCATCCCAACCGCCAGTTGATCGGCGATGTCGATATCGTCTTCAACAACAAGTAGTTTCAAGGCTTTATCACTCTTCGAGAGCCTTCTGGCAGCTTAAAATGACAATTAAATGTCGACTGTTAGCTCCCAACAAGGGGAAAGAGGTCTAACGAGGCTATGAGACCAACACTGTTCAAATGCAGAACAGGTTGGCGATTGGCGACCCGCCGGCGCAAGCACGGCTACAGATAGGTCTAGCCCGACGGATGCTTCAAAAATTGAGAAGGGAAAATGGTGGGCGTGGCAAGGATTGAACTTGCGACCCCTGCGATGTCAACACAGTGCTCTACCACTGAGCTACACGCCCACACTCATTTTCAAGAGCAGTTCCAAGATCCAAATGACTCGGCTGGAACCGTCGGGGTCCGGGGCCAATAGCGGCGACTGGGCCGGGTTGCAAGGCCCGATGCATAGGACCTCTGCTGGGGGTCACAAACCTTCAGACGTGACGTTGCCGAACGCGAAAGCCCGGTCCACTTCGGCAACCAGATCCTTTAGATGGAAGGGCTTGGACAGGACCTTGGCATTGGGCATGGCCTGCCCCGCCTTAAGCGACACAGCCGAGAATCCAGTGATGAACATAACCTTCATG
>JBBATT010000316.1:0-3148 GCA_040398605.1 Chakrabartia sp. | reverse complement strand
CACGCCCTGGCCCATGCACTTGCCAATGGGGTTGGTCGCTTCGCCGTCCAGAGGAATGCGGATGCTGACAACCTTGGGGTCGGTCATCTGCTGGATGACGACATCGCCAACCTCCATACCTTCCAAACGTGTCCGCAACTCGCCCATGTTCACAGGCTTCTGGAACGTCACGCGAATCGACTGGCCACCGACAAAGTCAATGCCCCAGTTCAAGCCGTTGACAGCGACCAGCACAATTGAGCCAGCCAGCAGCAGAACCGACAGGCCGAGGGCCCACCAGCGATAGCTGAGAAAGGCGATGTTCGTGTTGTCAGGAACAAATTTGAGAGGACGCATGTCGCCAGCTTTTCGTCAGAGATTGAGCGTCTTGGGCCGGTTGCGCTGCAGATACTGCGAAACCAGAAGACGCGTGAAGGTGACACCGGTGAAGACCGAGGTTGCGATGCCAAGGGCGAGAACGACCGCAAAGCCCTTGATCGGGCCGGAGCCGAACCAGAACAGGATGATCGCGGAGATGACGTTCGTGATGTTGGCGTCAAAAATCGCCGTGGAAGCTTCCTTATAGCCGAACTCAACCGCCTGAATGGTTTGGCGGCCACGACGAAGTTCTTCGCGGATGCGTTCGTTGATCAGCACGTTGGCATCAACGGCGGCGCCAATGGTCAGCACGAAACCGGCAATGCCCGGCAAGGTCAGCGTCGCATTGAAAATCGCCATGAGACCAAGAACGAGCAGCGCATTCACGAACAAGGCGATCGTCGTGTAAACGCCGAACCGGAAATAGGTGATGATCATGTAGAACACGAGCGCCAGTGTGGCGAGGATACCTGCCAGCACGCCCTTCTGGATCGAATCCTGACCCAGTTCCGCGCTGACGCTTGATTCCTCGATCACCTTCAACGCGACCGGCAATTTTCCGGACCGCAGCGAGATCGCCAGTTCATTGGCAGATTCGACTGTGAAGGTGCCGGAAATCTGGGCGCTGCCGCCGAGGATCGGTTCGTTGATATTCGGCGCCGAGATGACGACATTGTCGAGAATGATGGCAAAAGGCTTGCTGACATTTTCAGCCGTGACCCGTCCGAATTTCCGTCCGCCTGAATTGTTGAACCGGATCGATACGACGGCTTCGCCATTCTGACCGAAATCCTGCCGTGCGTCATTCAACTCATCGCCGGACACCATCAACCGGCGCTTGACCGCGATCTTGCCGCCGTCCTGAAGCGGCAGAATTTGGCTACCCGCAGGTGCGCGACCCGCGGCGACTTCCGCCGGATCAGCATTCAGGTCGACCAGCTTGAATTCCAGCTTGGCGGTTTTGCCAAGGAGGCGCTTCAACCCTTCGGGATCCTGAAGGCCAGGAACCTGCACAAGAATGCGGTCAGACCCCTGACGGACGACGGTGATTTCCTTCGTGCCCTCAGGGTCGATACGCTTGGCAACCACGTTGCGGGCTGTTTCCAGCGCGCTGTCAATTTCATAATTCACGCCCGCTTCGGTGGGCGTCATCACGATCCGCGTGGAGTCGCGCACCGCCACAGTCCAGTCACGCTGGCCACCAATGCCGATGCCGTTGGTCTGTTGACGGGCGACATCGACCGCCTGATCCAACTGGGTCGGATTGCGCGGCATGAACGACAGCGCGCCATTGGCGGTCGAGATATCGCTAATTTCAATCTTTGGGCTGGCGCGGCGCATTTCAGTGCGGATGGTTTCTTCCATCCGCTCAATCTGCTGCTTGCGCACGTCTGCGGTGTCCGCTTCCAGAAGCAAGTGACTGCCACCTGAAAGATCAAGCCCGAGGTTGATGTGCGTGTTCTTCAGCCAACCGGGAAGCTGGTCGCGCGTCGCCTCTGGCAACATGCTCGGGACCGCAGCGATGACACCCATGACGGTCGCTACGATAACGAGCCAGAACTTCCAGCGCGGAAAATCAAGCATGTGGCGCTCAGTCGTTTGCTGGCTTGGCGGTGCCGTTATCGACGTCCGTCAGCGTTGACTTGATAACGCGCACCTTCACGCCTGTGGCAATTTCCACTTCCACCATGCGGTCTTCGACCTTGGTGACTTTGCCGACAATGCCGCCAGACGTCACAACTTGGTCGCCGCGCTTGACCGCTGCAATCAAGGCCTGATGGTCCTTCGCCCGCTTTTGCTGGGGCCGGATGATGAGGAACCAGAAGATCAGGCCGATCAGAACGAACTGGCCGATGAAGAAAACGGTCGAACCAACGCCGCCTGCGGGTGTTCCGGCGGCGGCTTGAGCGAATGCGGGGGTTGCGAACATGCAGATACTCTTGTCTGATATGGCGGCAGCCTAAAGGCCGCACAGTGGCGGCGCGACTACCAAATCCGCAACGGGCGCGCAACCGAAGCTTAACTATGCACATTTGCGGGAGAGGAAATAACATGATCATCGTAATGGGAACCATCAAGGCCGCCGCTGCAGAGATTGACCGGCTGTATGACGCGCTGGCTGAACAAATGGCGGCAACACATGCCGAAGATGGTTGTGAACTCTATGTTTTTTCGCGCGATGTGACCAATCCGGACTGTCTGCTCATCTCCGAACGCTGGCGTGATGGCGACGCTTTGGCCGCCCATAGCAAGTCCGCCCATATGGCCGTCTTTAACCGGGCGATTGGAACCGCAAAAATCGAAAGCGTCAGCGTAAAGGCCTATGACGTTTCCGGCGTTCGCAACCTAATCGGCGATTGATCCCAATAGTCTCACCGTCGCCCTGTGCTTGACACGGGGCTTGGCTATTCTTGCACTTCCCCGCTCGGCATGACGCCCGAAATTCCGGACACCTGGAACAAGCGGTATCTGGCCAGCACAAGGCGGGTGAAACCGGTCGAAGTGCGCCAAGCCCCGTGTCAAGCACGGGGCGACGATGGTGTGAAGGCGATGCTCCGCAATGTGCAACGTCCGCAAGGTCGTCATGACAGGAAGCACTGCTTTTGGACTTAAACTGGTAATAGCTGCCGCCTGGCGCGACGTCGATCTCGCCGCGTCGTTAGATGCCCCAAGACCGCCCTTGCAAACCCCGGAGGCGCGGCGTAAAGGCGCGCTTCCATTTCCTGCAGCGCAGGATTTGGCGGTCGGGACGTAGCGCAGCCTGGTAGCGCATCACACTGGGGGTGTGGGG
>JBBATT010000315.1:0-3170 GCA_040398605.1 Chakrabartia sp. | reverse complement strand
TGGGTGGCAAGGGAAGCTTTGGCAACGTGTCCTTTGGGACGGTGCTTTGGATCAGTTCCCGATCCACTGCCCTGAATTGCGATATTGCGGAAGCACATCGCTGTCAGGCAGGGCATTCTTTACATAGCGATTGTCTTCGCCTACGCGCCGTGACGGCGCCGCCGCATAGGTCGCAGCGGCGGGCGCTGTGGCCTGATAAGTCGGGTACGGCGCCGTCGGCATAGCGGCAACATTTGTCGCCACCGGCACAGGCGAAGCACTAGGTGCGGCAGGCGTTGGCCAAGGCGTGCGGCGCGGCAGCGGGCCGGGATAAGGCTCTCCACCGGCATAGCGACCATAAAAGGCGGTCATGGCGCCCCTGGTGCCGGGCATACGGTAAAAGATGTGATTGCCGATCACCGCTGAAATGATGAGCGAGCGGTTCCAGCTGGGGTTGACCTGAGGCGTGTGGTAGAAAGTGGCCAAGCCGACGGGCGCATGGACATAGCCCGCCAGTGCCGCCCGCGCGACCCGGCTTGCGCGTGCCCAGCCCTCGCGGCTTGGGACGCGCGCCATCGATCCATCACAGGCATAGCTGAATTGGCAGCCCGGCATGTCGGAGCCCTGATAGACGACACCACAGACGGTCGACGGCCAGGCCGGATGGCGCACGCGGTTGAGGATGACCTGCGCGACGGCGCGCTGGCCATCATCGCTTTCAGACGCCGCTTCATAATAAATTGCCGATGTCAGGCAGATTGCGGCGCGCAGCGTGTCGGCAGCGGTTTTGCCCTTGAAGACATAGGGTGAAGCCGCCGGGCCGGTATCAAATCGGCTCGGTATAGAGAAAGGTGTGGCCGGCATTTGCTGGGGTGCTGCGGGTGCGGGAATGGCATTTCCGGCAGCATCCATGGGTGTCGGCATCGGGATATCATCGCCAAGACCAACTGATTCGGCAGCGGCCGCATTGGGCTGCGGCGCGTACATGGGCAGCGGCTCATCCAGCGGGATGGTCAGTTCATATCCGCGCACTCCGGGAATGACGGTGTAGTTAGCTGCCTGCAATCCAACGAAAGACATGGTTAATGCTGCCAGCCCCCCGATCGACCAGAGGGACAATGTCCTCTTTCTGATCATCGACATTGCGCGGAGGCGCGAAGCAAACATGACAGCAAATACTCAAAACAACACGGGTCGGCGGTCAGCCTATGCACAGCTAAACGGCCAAATCTCTTACAATTTTGCCACTGTCCCAGCTTGGCACAGCCCGAGCATCATGTGTGAACAGGACGAAAACGGAACTGAAATTGGCAATTCCCAATCACGACGCCGGACCCTAAAGGCAGCGCAGTCAAGATTATTGGAGCATATGGCATGGCAAAAGCGTTGCGGGTGGCACTGGCCGGTCTGGGAACCGTCGGCGCAGGCGTGATCAAGCTGATCGACGCGAACCGCGACCTTATTGAGCGTCGCGCCGGACGCCCCATTGAGATCGTCGCCATCTCGGCGCGGGACCGCAACCGGGACCGCGGTGTGGATATCTCCGGGTTTGAGTGGGTCGACGACACGACCTCACTTGCCAGCCATCCCGATATCGATGTCGTCGTGGAACTGATCGGCGGGTCCGATGGCCCGGCACTCGTCCTTGCCCGCAACACCATTGCGAGTGGCCGCGCGTTCGTGACCGCCAACAAGGCGATGATCGCGCACCACGGCTTGGAATTGGCCGGACTGGCCGAGGGCAAAGGCGTGGCGCTGAAATACGAAGCCGCTGTGGCTGGCGGCATTCCGGTCATCAAGGGATTGCGTGAAGGTGCTGCCGCCAACGAGATTTCAGGCGTTTTCGGCATCCTGAACGGGACGTGCAATTACATCCTGTCCACCATGGAAAGCGAAGGCCGCGACTTTGCCGAGGTGCTCGCCGAAGCGCAGGCGCTGGGCTATGCCGAGGCTGACCCAAGCTTTGACATTGATGGCGTGGATGCCGCCCACAAGCTGTCGATCCTCGCGAGCCTCGCCTTTGGCACGGCCATCGACTTTGAAGGTGTCGACATTCGCGGCATTCGCCATGTCATCGCCGCCGATATCGTTGAAGCGGGGTCGCTCGGCCACCGTATTCGCCTCGTGGGCATGGCGTCGGCCGGCAATGGCCTGCTGCAACGCGTCCAGCCCTGCCTTGTGCCGCTGGCGCATCCGCTGGCGCATGTGACCGGATCGCTGAACGCCGTCGTCGCGGAAGGCAATTTCGTTGGTCGCTTGTTCCTTCAAGGGCGTGGGGCGGGCGAAGGGCCAACCGCATCTGCCGTGGTGGCCGACCTCATCGACATTGCGCGCGGGGAAACAGGCCCGGCCTTTGCCATGCCCGTCGCGAGCCTCGCCCGCACCGACCGCGCGCCATCGGGCGAGAGCCTTGCCCGTACCTATCTGCGCTTCATCGTGGCGGACCGGCCGGGCGTGCTCGCCGAAATCACCGCCGCCATGCGCGATGCCGACGTGTCGATTGAATCGCTGAGCCAGCGCGGCGTGACGGCAGAAGGTGCCGCCGTGGTTGCTATCGTCACGCACGAATGCCGCGAAGCGAATGTGGTGAAGGCGCTCGGCCTGCTCGAAGGATCAAGCAGCTTGCAAGCAGCACCCATGGTGATGCCGATCCTGGAGGTCTAAGGGCCGCTCACTTGGCCAAGGGGCGATAGCGAATGCCATCGCGGCCAATGGTTGTGGAGACTGTCACGCCGACCATGCCGCAGCCGACCAGATAGGGCCCGCGCTGCTGGCAAGGTGTTGTCTTATTCTGGATGCGCTCGCGCTCTCCCATCAGGGTTTCCCCGCGCGGATCGCCGGGGTCGCGCTCGATCAGCGGGACACGATAGCGGTCCGCTTCACGACGACCGCAGACGATGATCTCGTCGCCTGCCGCCTGCCGACAGCGCGGCTCCACGGCGGTTCTCTGCTGATAGATTTCGAGCGCGGAGGGGCGGAGGACATCGGGTGTGGTCGCATATCCGGCAGAGGCGCTCAATGACGTCAGCATGACGGCCAGATTAAACACGCTCCATCGTCTCGACATCATACACGTCCTGTCCTACGGGCAAGCCAAATTGACTCAACCTGGGGTGATTGTCCAATGGTATCGGCAAGCAAGGTTCTTGATCGCGTTCTCGTTCTGGAAATGGTGCGTGTCACCGAAGCGG
>JBBATT010000314.1:0-3214 GCA_040398605.1 Chakrabartia sp. | reverse complement strand
GCGACCTTGATCACCGCGCGGGAGAAGCGCCAGCTGACCATCTGGCCCTTGGCATCGATGACCATGTGGCACGCCATCGCCGCACGATCTTCCCCCGCCCGCAGCGAGCAGACGTCGGCGGAGAGGTGTTCGGGGAGCATCGGCACGACACGATCAGGGAAGTAGACGCTGTTGCCCCGCTTGCGCGCTTCCCGGTCAAGCGCGCTGCCGGGGCGGACGTAGAAGCTGACATCGGCAATGGCGACAATGGCATCAAACCCGCCGCCATCGCGCGGGGACGCCCAGACGGCATCGTCAAAGTCGCGCGCGTCCACCGGATCAATCGCGACGATGGGCAGATGGCGCAGGTCTTCCCGCTCACCAAGGTCAAGCGCGGCCATCCTCTCGGCTTCCTGCAACAGCTCTTCGGAAAAGACGTGCGGGATGTTGAACTTGTGGATGGCGATGAGGCTGAAGGATTTGGGCGCGAACGGATCGCCGAGAATCTCCACAACCTTCGCCGTGATGCGCGGCGGACGGCCGGTTTTCTCCGCGAGCACAAGGTTGCCCTCGCCCGCCTCCCCCAGATCGGAAATGGGCGTGTCGCGCCGCTCCCGCTTGTCGATGGCGCGCAGCCAGTATCGGTCGCCTTCCTTCGCGACGACGCCGAGCAGTTGCTCCTCACTCCGCGCCAGCTTCTTCATCGGGTGGGCGACATAGCCTGCGCCCTGCTCCTCCGTGCGGGCGAGGATGCGATCCCCCACGCCCAGCGCAGACCGCTTACCGCGCTCCACAACGCGCAGACGCGGCGGCGGCTTGCCCTCAGCCTCCCAATGTTCAGGGATCGCGATGACCTGCGCGTCGTCGATGTCGACCACGCGCAGCACCGTCACCTTGGGCAGCCCGCCCATCTTGTGGAAGGCGCGACCCGGTGCGCTGTCGATCAGCCCTTCATCGGCCATGTCCTTGAGGAGCGCCTTCAGGGCGATCTTCTCATTGCCCAGCAAGCCAAAGGCGCGCGCAATCTCGCGCTTGCCCGCCGCTGTGTCGGACGTGGTGATAAAGTCTAGGATCTGCTGGCGGGTCGGAAGACCGTTGGACTTGCTGTGATGGGGGTGCTTGGGCATGAACCTGCGCTACCGGTTCAGACCACCGGATGCCAGAGAAAGCGTCAATGCCCGTCAAACGCGACGAGGCTGTGGACGACGGGCCCTTCTTCCGAAAGGCGGTCCGCCCCGCCGAGATCGGGCAAGTCGACCAAGAACACCGCAACCGGCACCTCCGTCCCCGCCGAACGCAGCAGGCGGGTGGCCGCAATCGCGGTGCCGCCCGTCGCGATCAGATCATCGACGAGCGCGATCCGGTCTCCCTTGCCCACCGCATCGTCGTGGATCTCAATCCGGTCCTGCCCATATTCCAGCGCATAGTTCATCCCGATGGTCCGTCCGGGCAGCTTGTCCTTCTTGCGAATGGGGACGAAGCCCAGCCCCATCTCCCGCGCCACGGCCGCGCCGAAGATGAAGCCGCGCGCCTCAATGCCCGCAATCATGTTCACAGCATGCCCGTCCAGCGCCGCGCGCATCCGTTCAATGGCAAGGCCAAATCCTTCGGCATCGCGCAGCACCGTCGTGATGTCGCGAAACTGGATGCCTGGCTTTGGAAAATCCGGGATGGTGCGGATCAGCGTCCGCAGCGGATCTTCGGTCATCGGGTGATCACGTAATAAGCGACGTAGAGCCAGGACAGGAACCCATGGATGATCGCCCACAGGATCGACTTATGCAGCGACCATGAAATGGTGATGGCGAGCGCGCTGCCAAAGCCGATGCCGGCCTTGGTCGCGGAATAGGATGCCGATCTATATTCTTGCATGATGCCTCCGTTGGCGGACAATGTGGCATGGTCGGCCAACGGGCGCCAGACGGCATTGCCGGTTTTTCATTGGCTTTCATGGGCGTGCATGGTTAGCAAACACGCCATGCGTTTTCCCTTCCTGCGTTCCTTTACGCTCGCCCTGTCGGGCTTCGCCCTTGTCGCCGCGTCACCGGCCGTCAAAGCACCCGCAAAACCGAAGCCCATCGCGACCAAGGTTGCGCCTGCCGAAGCCGACGTTCCCTGGCTCTACAAGAACAGCGATATTCCGGTCGACAGGCAGTGGATCTTTGGGGAACTGCCCAATGGTCTGCGCTACGCCGTGCGCCGCAACCGCGTCCCACCGGGGCAGGTCTCTATCCGCGTCGCGATTGATGCAGGCTCGCTGATGGAACGCGAGAATGAGCGGGGCTATGCCCATTTTATCGAGCACCTCTCCTTCCGTGGCTCCAAATATGTAACCGACGGAGAGGCCAAACGTGTCTGGCAGCGCCTTGGCGCGACGTTCGGCAATGACAGCAACGCCATCACCTCGCCGACGCAGACCATCTATAAGCTCGACCTGCCCAATGCAGGTTTCCCCGCACTCAATGAGAGCATGAAGATCCTGTCGGGCATGATGTCCGGCCCGACCATCACCTCGGCTGAAGTCGATGCCGAACGCCGCACCGTCTCTGCCGAAGCGCGCGAACAGGATGGCGCACAGGTCCGCATCTCTGATGCCGCCTCCAAACTTTTCTATTTAGGCCAGCCATTGGCCGACCGGTCCCCCATCGGCAATCTGGACTCACTGGCCAAAGCCACGTCAGGCTCGCTGCGCGGCTTTCATGACCGCTGGTACCGCCCGGACAACACCGTCATCGCCATGTCGGGTGACGGTGATCCCGTGGTCTTCGCACAATTGATCAGCAAGTATTTTTCCGACTGGAAGCCTGCCGCCGCAGGGCCTGTCCCCTCGGTCGATCTTGGCCGCCCTTCGCCCACAGCGCCGACGACCAGCTTCCTTGCGGAACCCGGCCTGCCAACATCCGTCAGCCTTGCCTGGCTGCGCCCATGGACGCAGGTGGATGACACGATTGCGCTCAACCAAGGCCGCTTGATCGAAATCGTCGCCTCCCGCCTGATCAACCGTCGCCTTGAACAACGCGCCCGCGCGGGCGGCAGTTTCCTGCAGGCGGATGTCCAGCAGGAAAATGTGGCGCGCTCCACCGACGCGACCTTTGTGTCAGTCATCCCCTTGGGCGAAGACTGGCGCCCTGCCTTGGGCGATGTGCGCGCTGTCATTGCCGATGCGCTCGTCAATCTGCCGACACAGGCGGAGATTGACCGAGAAACAAACGAATTCACCGCCCTGCTCGACGTG
>JBBATT010000313.1:0-3237 GCA_040398605.1 Chakrabartia sp. | reverse complement strand
GGCGCTTGGCGATGGCAGACCGCGCAACCTTGGCCTCACGGCGGAGATGATCGATCATGGCACCCCGGATGCGCATCGACGCATAGGTGGAAAAGGCATGGCCGCGGTCTTCATAAGTGCGGGAGGCCTCCACCAGTGCGATCATCCCGATCTGGATCAGGTCTTCAACTTCAATAGCAGAAGCGATGCGGGCATGGACGTGCCAGGCGATGCGGCGCACGAGGGGGATGGACTGCTGGACGAGACCCTCAACATCAGTCGCGGCATAGCGCTGGGCGGGGGTGATGGGTTGTTGCAGCATCAGCTTCTTTCCTCGTCGGTCATGTCGGTCAGCGCGGCGACAGAGCCTTGGACTCCGCCGACGACTGCGATGACGTCGATCGTCTTGGTTTCGGGGATTTCGAGTACGGACAGGACCGGCAGTTCGGCCATCTGGGCACGCAGCAGACGGGCAACTGCCGGTCGGATGGCAGGCGCTGTCACCACGGCCACGCTGCGCGCGGCCATCAACAGCGGCTGCACGGCATCGCGGACGGACGAGACGAGGCGGTTGGAAAGCGCCGGCTCAAACGGATAGAGCGCCTGTGGCCCCGCGCGGACGGCTTGCGCCAGCAGGGCTTCCAGATCCGGATCAAAGGTGATCACCGGCAGCGGCATGCGCGATGGCACGATGGTCTGCACAATCAGCGCGCCGATGCGCTGGCGGACGGATTCGACGATGCCCATCTGATCAAGGCCAAGCGCGCCAACCTCCACCATCGCTTCTGCGATGCGACGGAAGTCCTTCAGCGGCACCCGCTCCAGCAGCATCGCGCGGCACACAGCGGCAATCTGCGCTGTGCTGTACGGCTGGGGAGACAGGCCTGCGGCCAGTTGCGGGAAATTGTCCTTTAGCGCTTCGACAAGGCCTTGGGCCTCGTCCAACCCAAAGAGTTCAGCGGCACTGCCCGTCACAAGGGCATTGAGGTGTGTAGCGATGACGGTCGGGGCGTCGACGACGGTATATCCGGCGACAACCGCTTCATTGCGCTGGTCCGCCGAAATCCAGACGGCATCGAGGCCAAAGCACGGGTCCTTGACCGAACGGCCGTGCAGCTGCTTTTCGCAATCACCGCTGTCGAGCGCGAGCAGATCACGCGCATAGGCCATGTCCTCGCCCATCACGACGCCGGCCACCGTGATGCGATAGGCATTGCCTTCGATGGACAGATTGTCCTTCACCTTCACGAGCGGCAGGACAAAGCCGAGTTCCCGCGACAACTGGCGGCGGATGCCGGTGATGCGGGCCATGAGCGGCGCGCCCTTGCGATCATCCACCAGTTCGACAAGGCCGTAACCCAGCTCCACCGTGATCGGCGCAGCATCGCTCACATCGTTCCAGGAGATGTGGTGCAGTGGCTCCGACACCGGCATGGGCGGCGGGGCGATAACCTGCGTCCGTTCCTTCTGGCGCAGCATCCAGTAAACGCCGCCGCAAATGGCCGCAGCGGGCAGAATGATGTGATGCGGCATGCCGGGGATCAGGCCGAGGATGGTCATGATCGCGGCCACCGGCGCCCACGCGCGCGAGGCGCCGAACTGGCTGCCAATCTGGCCAGACAAGTCAAAGGGGGATGAGACGCGGGTGACGATGGCAGCTGCGGCAATGGACAGCAGCAGCGCCGGGATCTGCGCGACCAACGCATCGCCGATGGCAAGCATGGTGTAGGTGCGCGCCGCATCAGACAAAGCAAGATTGTGGCTGACGACGCCGAGGATGATGCCGCCAACAACGTTGACGAACAGGATGATCAGACCAGCAACCGCGTCACCTTTTACGAACTTGGACGCACCGTCCATCGATCCGTAAAAGTCTGCCTCAGTCCCCACTTCATGCCGCCGGGCCTTGGCTTCGTCGGGGGTGATCAGGCCTGCGTTAAGATCGGCGTCGATGGCCATTTGCTTGCCGGGAAGCGCGTCGAGCGTGAAGCGCGCTGACACTTCAGACACACGGCCGGCACCCTTGGTGATGACTACGAGATTGATGACGAGCAGCACGGCAAAGACGAAGATGCCGACAATATAGTCGCCACCGATCAGGAAGCTGCCAAAGGCCTCGATCACATGGCCGGCTGCAGCTGTCCCTTCATGACCGTGGACCAGAACGACGCGAGTGGAGGCGACGTTTAGCGACAGGCGGGCAATGGTGGCCAGCAACAGGACCGTCGTGAAGGCCGAGAAATCGAGCGGCTTGGCGGCGTTCAGCGCCACCATGAGCACGGCCATCGAAATGACGATGTTGGCGATGAAGCCAATGTCGAGCAGGATGGCCGGGACCGGCACGATCATCAGCACGACGAGCATGAGGATCGCGATCGGCAACACGCTGCTGCGTGCGGTGAGGACCCATGCGGGAAGGGTGAAGCGACCCATTATTGCCCCCCCGCCATGGCAGCGAGCCGTTGATAAGCGGCTTGCGCGAATGCAACCGAAAGCTTGTCGGGCATCGGTTCAAAATCGGCGAAGCGCATCAGGGCCTGTGTCGTTGGCCGACTTTCCGCAACTGTGCGGACCGTTGACGATCCAACCGGCGCGTCGAGCTTGGCGGCAAACCTTTCGCGGATCTCTCCCACGCTGCGGGCGCTGCCATCCGGCGCATAGAAGATCGCGCGATTGGCAGCGGCTGCCTGCGGGAAGAGGGGAGCTGCCGCCTGTGACGGATCTACGTCATGGGCTTGCAAGAACTTGAGCGCGCCATCCGCACCAAGGAAGTGCGCAAGGTAGAGGTCGACCTGATCGGTCGGGCGGCCAAGTCCGGTTTCAAGAAAGCTCTGATTGTCCGCCGCGAGCTCGCCCGCCATCACGGAGGAGGCGTCTGCGTCAAAGCGCAGGTCCAATATGGACTGTCGCAGGGTCGGGTCGGAAATGACGTGGCGACCGCCGGGCGTGGTTGAGATAGCGTCCGCTGCCCAACCAAGGCCATGGTCTGCACCATGCGCCTTCAAGGTGCGCAGCCATGTGTCTTTTGTGAACTGAAAGAGACCCGCCGCGCTAGAGGTTGATGCCTGCGCCTGCGGGTCTAGGCTGCTTTCCACGCGCGCCTGATTGAGCAGGTAGCCGAAGTCGATTCCCGTCCGCGCCGCTGCATTGGCGACGGCGGCATGCACCCGGGATCGTCCGACCGTTGTGATGATGGTTGTATCTGCCACTTGGGCTTCCCTGTTGAACACTTCGGGAAGCATTCAGCAAAGGCCGTGC
>JBBATT010000312.1:0-3246 GCA_040398605.1 Chakrabartia sp. | reverse complement strand
CCTATCTGGTGGGCGATGAGAATTTGACCTTCACCCAATATTTCCAGCTGTTCTTTGACGCGGTCGGCTCCGGTGTGGCGTTGGAAGAGCGGGATGAGGAAAATCCGTTGTTGCCTGATATCGCCATCCCGCAAGTGCGCGGCAATTGGGTGCGCGTCAATCCAGACGCAGCAGAGGTCGCGCTGCTTGGCTATCGGCGCCATGACGTTGCCAATGCCGTGGCCGACGTGGCGGCGCAGTTCCGCACGTGAGCGTTGCCGTCATCACGGGAGCTGCAAGCGGGATCGGCGCTGGCCTTGCGCGGGAAGCTGCGCGCCGGGGCATGAAGGTCGTGCTTGCGGACCGGGATGCGGCACAGCTCAATGCCGTTGCTAAGGCGATTGGCGACGCAGCACTTGCTGTGCCGACCGATGTGACGGACCCCGCCGCGCTTGAGGCGTTGGCTGCGGCGGCTTATGCGGCGCACGGGCAGGTTGATCTGCTGTTCAACAACGCAGGCGTCCTGTCGACTGGCTTCAGTTGGGAGATTAGTGCGAAGTCCTGGCAGACATCACTCGATGTGAATATCGGCGGCATCGTCAATGGCCTACGCGCCTTTGTGCCAAGGCTTTTGGCAGCAGACCGGTCGGCGCGCATTATCAACACAGCTTCGGTGGGCGGGTTCCTCCCAGCGCCGCTGATGGCACCCTATTCAGCCACCAAATTTGCCACTGTCGCGCTCACAGAGTCGCTGGCGGGTGAACTGGCCATGCTCAAAAGCAAGGTTCAGGTGTCGCTGCTCGCGCCGGGCCCTGTGAAATCAGACATCTTCCGCGAAGCGCCAAGTGCCGCCTCTAAGGGCTTTCACGATGCAATGGTCGGGATGCTTGAAGAAAATGGCCTGACGCCTGACGAATTCGCGCCATTGGTGCTCGATGCAGTGGCACGGGGCGATTATTGGATTATTCCACAACCCGAAGCGCTGGACGATGGGTTTGCCGCGCGCAATGCCCGCATCACATCGCGCCAGCCGCCGCAATTCTACCTGACAGGTGATGACGTATGACACAGATTTGGGACAAGGAAGTTGATACGCTGGTTGTGGGGTCTGGCGCCGGTGGGCTGCTCTCTGCGCTCGTCGCGGCGGACAATCATGCCGATGTGCTGGTGATCGAAAAGGAAGCGCAATGGGGCGGCACCTCGGCGACCTCGGGCGCGGGCATTTGGATCCCCAATAGTGATCAGGCACGCGCTGCGGGCTTTGAAGACAATGTGGATGACGCGTTCAAATATGTCCGCGCCCTGTCCAAGGAAAATGTCCCCGATGCCAACATTCGGGCCTTCGTGGAAAATGCGTCCCCCATGCTCCGCTGGGTCACGAACAATACCGAAATCAGCTATCAGGCCTTTCCTTATCCGGACTATCATGCCGAAAATCCCGGCGGCAGCCCGACCGGGTTTCGCACCCATATGCCTTTACCAATTGATGGTAAGAAACTGGGCAAAGATGTTGAAAATCTTCGATTTGCGTCGCCTGCCGCCAGCCTATTTGGCTATCTGAACTGGCACTTTGATGAAACCTATATCATCCTGTTCCGCGCGCCGGGCTGGTGGTGGCATCTGACCAAGAGCCTTGCGCGCTATTGGTTTGATTGGCCGTTCCGGTTTAAATCCCGCAAGGACCGCCGCCTGACGCTGGGCAATGCCCTGCTGGGCGGGCTGCGTCTGGCGATCAATGAGAAGAAGGTTCCCCTCTGGCTGGAAAGCCCGCTCGTTGAACTCATCAGCGATAAGGGCAAGGTCACAGGTGCCGTTGTCCGCCATGAGGGCAAGACCCTGCGTATACGCGCGAAAAAGGGCATTGTTCTCGCCGCCGGTGGATTCGACAAGAACCAGATGATGCGCGATGAGAATGCCCCGCTTTACCGCAATGCCACTTATTCGGGCGGAACAGGCGGCAATACCGGCGACTCCATTCGCGCGGGCACAGCGATTGGCGCCGACACGCTCAATATGCAGTCGGCCTGGGCCGCACCTGTCTTTTACGTGCCGGGAGAAGATCGCGGACGGCTGTGCACCATTGAACGCGCGCTTCCGGGCTGCATGATGGTCAACCAAAAGGGCGAGCGGTATCTGAACGAGGCCGCGTCCTATCACATCGTTGGCCAGCAAATGGCCCGTCGCGCCGCGGAACATGGCGATGCGAACCCGACTTGGTTCGTCTTTGACCATAAATACCGGCACAATTATCCGGTCGGCCCACTTTATCCGATCATGCCTGATTGGATGCAGCGCGGCGAAGTGCGTGGCATTTTGAAGAAGGGCCGGACGATTGAAGAACTGGCCGCCAATATGGGCGTGCCGGTCGATACTCTTGCCTCCACCGTCTCCCGCTTCAACGAATACGCCGTCAAGGGCGAAGACCCAGACTTTCATCGCGGGGAAGCTGCGTATGACAAGATGTATGGTGATCCCCGCGTTGGGCCGAACCCGTGCCTTGCGCCCATCGCTAAGGGACCATTCTATGCCATGCCGATCTATCCCGGCGATATCGGCACCAATGGCGGCCTGCTGACCGATGACAAAGCCCGCGTGCTGGATGCCAAGGGCAAGCCGATTTCCGGCCTCTATGCTGTCGGCAATAATGCAGCCTCGGCCATGGGCGAAAGCTATCCGGGCGCCGGTGTTACCATCGGTCCGGCAATGACCTTTGGCTATATCGCGGCGCGCCACATGACAGGAGCGAATGACTGATGGGACGTTTTGACGGCAAAGCTGCCATCGTCACAGGTGCGGGTCGCGGCATTGGTCGCGCGATTGTGGAGCGGCTGACGGCTGACGGCGCAAAGGTGGCCGCCCTTGATATGAACATTGAGGATGCCAAGGCCAGCGGGGCGGCCCTCGCGCTCCAGTGCAATGTTGCGGATTCTGCCTCTGTCGTTGCCGCTGTTCGCGCCGCGCGGGCCGAATTTGGCCGGCTTGATATTGCCGTTAACAACGCCGGTATCGGTCAGGCCGCCAAGGATGGGTCTGAACAGTTTTACGGCGCCATGGCCAAACGAAATGAGGAACTCGCCGCCACCGGCCAGTCGGACGTGATCGTCGATCAGCTCATCCATATGGAAGATGACGGCTGGGCTGCTGTCATGGCCGTTAACATCAACGGGCCATTTTACGTGTCCCGTGAATTCGCCCGTGTGCTGGCCGAAGACGGCAATGCTGGGTCCATCATCAACATCAGCTCTACCAGCGCACAATCGGGCGAAG
>JBBATT010000311.1:0-3248 GCA_040398605.1 Chakrabartia sp. | reverse complement strand
TGGCAAACAATTGGCGTTTGCGATGTTCGTGCCAGGGGAGGGCAAGTCCTTTGCCTCCAGGCCTGCCGCACCGGAAGGCGCGAAATGGGCCGCAAAGCCTATCGTCATTGACCGGCTTAACTATCGCGGCGACGGGCAAGGCTATGCGGAACAGGGCCACACACATGTCTTCACCGTCCCCGCAGAAGGCGGCACGCCGCGCCAAGTGACGAGCGGGGACTTCGATTATGGCAGCGCCTTTGACTGGAGCCGCGACGGCCGCACCCTCTATGTCTTTGCAACCCGCACCGCCGACCCGGACCTGACGCCCAACCGGGACCAGATTTTGGCGGTTGACCTCGCGTCGCTCAATGTCACCCAGTTGACCAAGCGCGAAGGGCCGAGCGTTGCACCCAAGGTGTCACCCGATGGCAGCCGCATTGCCTTTCTGGGCTATGATGACCGCTATACCAGCAATCAGGAATTCAGCCTTTGGGTCATGAACCGCGATGGCTCTGCGGCAAAATCTCTCACCGGCGCGCTAGATATCGGCGTTGCGGACTTTGCATGGGACGGCAAGGGCGGGCTCTATTACCTCTATGACCAGCAAGGAACGACCAAGCTCGCCTACACATCAGGCAACAGCGGCGGACGTGCCGTGGCGTCAGGCCTGGGCGGCGAAGATATTGGCCGCCCCTATTCCGGCGCGAGCCTTTCCGTCGCGCGCGATGGGTCGGTCGCCACCAATGTGACGACCGCGACCGAGCCGGGCGATGTCGCTGTGATCAAAAGCGGCAATGTGCGGCGGCTGACGCGTCTCAATGACGACGTCTCCGCCATCCGTGACTTGGCTTCCGTCGAGGAAATCTGGTCCACGGCACCTGATGGCGTGAAGAGCCAGTCTTGGGTCATGCGTCCGGCCAATTTCGATCCATCGAAGAAATACCCGATGATCCTCGAAATCCATGGCGGGCCGCACACCAATTATGGCGCACGCTTCTCGGCTGAAATGCAGGCCTATGCAGCCGCCGGCTATGTCGTGCTCTATTCTAACCCCCGCGGCTCGACGAGCTATGGCGACAAGTTCGCAAACCTCATCGACAAGGCCTATCCGGGCAATGACTATGATGACCTGATGGCGGCGGTCGATGCGACGATTGCCAAGGGCTATGTTGACCCGGCCCGTCTGTTCGTCACCGGCGGTAGCGGTGGTGGCGTTCTGACGGCATGGATCGTGGGAAATACCAACCGCTTCCGCGCGGCTGTCGTCGCCAAACCCGTCATCAACTGGACCAGCTTTGTGCTGACCGCAGACAATGCCGCTTATTTCGGCAAATATTGGTTCGGCAAGAACCCATGGGATGCGGGCGCGCAGGCCGACTACTGGCGACGGTCTCCGCTCAGCCTGGTCGGTAAGGTCAAGACGCCGACGATGCTCATCACCGGCGAGCAGGATTATCGCACGCCGATTTCAGAGACTGAGCAATATTATGCCGCGCTGAAGCTCAATGGCGTGGACGCGGCCATGGTGCGTGTGCCGGAATCATCGCACGGCATGCTCGACCGTCCGAGCCGGCTGGTTGCGAAATCGACCTATATTCTCGGCTGGTTTGCCAAGCATGGCGGGGCCCCTGCCGACAAGCCGGAAGGTAGATAGGACCGTGCGTGGAGCCGTCATCTCGGGCGCTGCATCGGGGATCGGTGCCGCACTGGCTGCGCATCTGGCCGCACGTGACACCCATGTGATCCTCGCAGATATTGACGCGGATCGTGTCGAAACCGTCGCCAGTGCCATTCGGGCCAAGGGCGGCATGGCAACGGCCTGCAGTGTCGACCATGCCGACCGCAACAGCATTGAGGCGCTGTCCGGCTTCGCCAAAGCCGAGCTTGAAAGCATCGACCTTGTCGTCGCCAATGCAGGCGTTGGTGCGGGCGGGCCGCTCTGGTCCACACCACAGCGCAACATCGACTGGGTGATGGCCGTCAATCTGATGGGGCCGATCTGGATGGCGCAGGCGTTCGTGCCGCTTCTGATTGAGGCCGACAGGCCATCGCGCTTTGCCATGACCGGTTCAGAGCATTCGCTCGGCCTGCCTGCGCGCGGAGGGCAGGCGTCTATCTACACCGTGTCGAAACATGCTGTGCTCGGCGTGGCGGAAACTTTGCGGCGCGACTTGGCAGAGACGCAGGTGGAAGTTTCGATCATCTGCCCTGCCGTCGTTCTGACAGACATCTGGAACCCGCTGCGCACGCGGCACGAACGCTTTGGCGGGCCAAAGATCATGGAGCGGCGCACATCCACCGAGCCGGGTCTGACGCCTGATGCAGCGGCCGCGCGCATCCTCGACGGGTTTGACGCGGGGGAGTTTTATGTCTTCACCCATGGCAACGACATTGCCGATGTCCACGGCGCCCAAACGCAGGACATTGAACAGGCGTTGGACCGGTTCCGCAACCGCTATGGCGCGGACGCCTGATCAGTTCATCTGCGTCGGTAGATAGGCGTCCGCGATATAATCGCTGAACAGGGTGAACTTGCCTTCAAAGCGCACAGGCACCGTGCCTGTGGCACCGTGACGCTGTTTGGCGACGATCACTTCGGCCAGATTTTCAACGGTCTGCAACTTACGCAGCCATTCATTATGTTTGTCGAACACGTCGGATGAGTCCGATTCCACCGGCCGCTTTGGCTCAAGCCCGCGGACATAATATTCCTCACGATAGACGAACATCACAATGTCGGCGTCCTGCTCGATCGATCCGGATTCGCGAAGGTCAGACAGCTGTGGCTTTTTGTCTTCGCGCTGTTCCACCGCACGGCTGAGCTGGGAGAGCGCCATCACCGGCACGTTGAGCTCCTTCGCCAAGGTTTTGAGACCACGCGAAATTTCTGAAATTTCCTGAACGCGGTTGCTCTCGCCGCCGCGACCGGAGCCTTGCAGCAGCTGAAGGTAATCGACAATGATGAGGCCGATCTGGTGGCGGCGCTTCATCCGGCGTGCGCGGGTTCGCAGCGCCGCAATGGTCAGGCCCGGCGTGTCATCGATATAGAGTGGTAGCGATTCCAGATCGCGGGCGGAGCGGGCGAAATCGCGAAATTTCTCCGCGTTCATTTTACCGGTCCGAATGTCTTCCGCGACAATCCGCGACTGCTCAGACAGAATACGCGTCGCCAACTGGTCGGCGGACATTTCAAGGCTGAAGAACGCAACCGGCGCGCCCACCGATTTCTCGGGCGGGATACCATCCTGCATATCACGCATCCAGCG
>JBBATT010000310.1:0-3253 GCA_040398605.1 Chakrabartia sp. | reverse complement strand
AGAGAACGAAGAATGCATTCTTTTGGCGATCTCTCTCGGTGGAATGATATCTGCCCAGTGGTTAAAAGATTATCCGCAGGATTTTGATAAAGCGATTTTAGTAAATACAAGCTACGGAGGCATTTCAAAAGTTTTTGACCGTTTAAGGCCAAGTGCACTTGCCTACTTATTAAAAGTCCCAACATTAAAAGGTCGCGCCAAAGAGGCCCATATCCTTCGCCTCATCAGTAATCATAAGAATGTTAGAAGTTATGCAGCGGCTCCAGCCGGTAATTGGACCGCACAATCGTCGTGTTGCGACCGGTATTGCCGCCGCCGATCCAGCCTTTTTCCAAGACCGCAATGTTGCGCAGCCCATGGACCTTGGCCAGATAATAAGCGGTCGCCAAGCCGTGCCCGCCACCACCGATGATGATGATGTCGTAATGGGCCTTGGGTTCCGGATCGCGCCATGCCGGCTGCCAATGCTTTTGCCCGTTCAGGGCACCGCGCAGCAACCCAAGCGCCGAATATCGGCTCATGAAATGGGCATCCACCCGCGCTTTTCGCGCCAGTCTTTTTCCAGCCCATCAAAGCGGGACAGCTTCAGCAGATCAATGTCCGCAAAGGAACATTTGCCGTCGATCACAAGATCACGGATCGCATGGCCCGACGCGGGTGACAGGCCAAAGCCCACGCTCGACATAGAGGCGACGACGACATTGTCCGGGCTGGTCAGCCGGTCGATGATCGGACGACCGTCGGGCGAGTTTTCAATCACGCCTGCCCAGCTGCGGATGACGTTGAGGTGTGCTGCCTTTGGCAGCATTTCTGCAAGACGTTTAGCCAAATTGCGCGCCAGTGGCGTAGACGGACGCGCGGCAGGGCCGGTTGCATCCACATCCAGCCATTCATGGGGACCACCGCCATAAGCAAGATTGCCGCGCAGCGTCTGTCGGCCATAGATCTTATGGCCATCGACGCCACCCAGCGGCATCATCGGGGCAGGTTCAGTGATGATCATTTCCGCGCGCGCAGCGGCCAGCGGCACATCGACTCCTAACTGCGCCATCAACTGCGGGATTTGCGGCCCTGCGGCGACGACAACGGAATCACAGCCATAAGTGGCATTGGCGGTCTTCACCGCCGTTACCTTGCCGCCTGCTGTTTCAAAGCCGGTCACAGGGCTGTGCTGGATGATCTTGCCGCCCAGATCCTGCAACGCCCAGGCATAGGCCTGCACACTGCGCTGCGGGTTGGCATGGCCGCCGAACTTGTAGTGGATGCCGCCAAAGGAATTGTTTCCGGCCAGCGGCACAGCTTCCTGGATTTGCTTCACGTCGAGCAGTTCAACCGGGTGGTCGAGGCGCTTGTGACGTTCAGCGATGAAGCGATATTGCTCCCACTGGCGCTCGGTCATCGCAATCAGGATGCGGCCCTTACGGTGCTCCGTCGGATAGCCGAGCAGCTCATCCATTTGCGGCCAAAGGCGCTGTTCTTCATCGAAGAGCGGGCTCGCATAATGCGATGCACCGCCGCCATTGCGGCCAGAGGCTTCCCAGCCGACAATGAATTTGTCGAGCACAGTGACCTTCACGCCCGACCGCGCGAGCCACCAACCGGCGCTCAGGCCAGTGACGCCACCGCCAACGATGACAACTTCTGACCCGCTCATTTGTACATCCCCGTGTAGAGCATCTCGCGGTGCTCATCCTGATAAGGCGTGCCGATATCTTCGACAGGCACCCATTGAGTTGGAATACCGAACCACACATCCCATGCGGCTTCCATTTCCGCCGGTTCATCCCATTCGGCCAAGATCTTGAGCGGAAGCGGGCGGACCGGCGCGCGGTGGCTGGCCAGCGGAATGGTGCCGTAGGGCGTGCTGGATTCCAGCGCGAGCAGCATCGCCACCTGATCGCGGCAGCGGCGGCCTTGGCAAACGCCCATGCCCGACCGGGTGAGGCGCTTGATCTGGTCTGGGTTGGCCGGGCCATCCTTCAGCAGCGTTTCCAATGACCGTGCGCACATGGCGGCGGGGCGCGGCAGATAATTTGGCGGCTGGATGCCGATCAAATCCGCTCGTGTGACTTCTTCGCACTGGCAAATGATGGTGTCATTGGTCGTGACCGCGGTCAGCGCACGCATCCAGTCCATGCGATAGGCGATATGGTCAAATCCGGTGTCCGGCAGACCCGCACAATCGCCGACGGTGATGACACTCGCTTCACCTGCGGGGACATAGCCGCCGCGTGTGGGGTTGAGCGAACGTGGACCGTGCATCGCGTCGACCAGTTCAATCGACGGCACAAGGCCAATGGCAACGCAGATTGTGTCGCAGGCGATGGTTTCACCCGAGGTCAGCGTCGCAGATTCAACGCCGTCGATCCCGCCCTTGGCCGAGGCGATGGTCTGGCCGCAGGTGATGGAAATGCCGGCGGCTTTGACCTGTGCGACCAGATCAGCGCTACCCTGCGGCGCATCGCGCACTTCGACGAGGCCCGCGACCTCAATGCCACGGCCATGGGCGACCAAGGCCATCTCCAGCGCCAGATCATGCGAACCCAGCATCAGCACGCGGCGTCCGGCAAAGGCGTCGTAGCGGGTCAGCAGCATCTGAAGGGCGGCGGCGCCCATCACGCCAGGCTGGTTCCAGCCGGGGAAGGCCATCGCCAAATCGCGGGCGCCCGTTGCCAGCACAATCGTCCCAAAGCCAACCATCCAAGACCGTTCGGCATCGGCGAGGCCGACGACCTGATCGGGCAGGCTCGCGACGCCGGGGCCATTGCGGTAGACGCCCCAGGCTGTGGTGCCCAGCAACAGTTCCGCGCCGGCGTCCATCGCCTTTTCAAGGTCCGGCATGCTCATGAAGATCGCTTCGAGCATGCGGTCACTATTCTGGGTGGCGGCTGTCATGCGACCGCCGAAATAGAGCGGCGTATCATTGCCCATCAAAGCGCCGGACACGGGGTTTTCGTCGACCAGCAGGACGGACTTGCCCGCCGTCGCATGTTCAACGGCCGCGGCAATGCCGCTGGGCCCGGCGCCAACCACAACGACGTCGTAGCGGGCTTCGGGAGCGCTTCTAGTGCCGTTGACGGCACAGATATCGGTACCTGTAAAGTTCAGTTCCATTACACTGCCTCTAATGCCTGCGCCAAATCGGCGATCAGGTCGTCAATATGTTCCAGCCCAACCGAAAGGCGGATGGTGCCATCGGTAATTCCGCCTGCCAGTCGCTGTTCGCGCGGCACGGCATAGTGCGTGGTGCTGG
>JBBATT010000309.1:0-3259 GCA_040398605.1 Chakrabartia sp. | reverse complement strand
AGGATCGGCCCCATATCGCCAAAGGTCGCGTCGAAATCGACCGGTTCATCTTCGCTCATATTGATGAAGATGAGGCCGTGGAACACGCGGATATGGCAGGCAATCAGGCTGTTTTCCGCCTTGTCGAAATCCTCCGGCATAAGCCGCGCAGAAATCAGTCGGCCATCAAGCCCGAACGTCCATGCGTGATAGGGGCAGACGAGACGCGGCGCATTGCCGCTTTCGGCTGAACAGATGGTGGACCCACGGTGGCGACACACGTTGAAGAAGGCGCGGACGCTATCTTCATTCTCACGGATGACGATGATCTGTTCCGACCCGATCTTGAACAGGAAGTAATCCCCCTTTTTGGGGATCCGCGACACATGGCCCGCGACGATCCATTTCTGGCTGATCACTTGATCGAAGTCGGCTTTGAATACCGCGTCACTCGCGTAGAATTCCTGATCAAAACTATAGCCAACGCGCGTGTTGGCGGCGAGGCGATGCATCAATTGGTTCTGGGTTTCAGACATCAGATTTTGATCCGTGCATTGGTGGGGTCATACATAGGCTTGAGCGAAGCCGTCGCGGGATAACGGACACCGGCGATTTCGATTTCGAAATCATCCGCGCCAATCGGGCCGACGACACCGCCATCTGCAGCTGTCACATAGCCAAGGCCACAGCCCCCCCCGAGTGTCTGGGCATACATGCCCGAGCGGATGTAACCGGCAATCCGGTCGCCCTGCCAGATGGGCTCATTGTGATAGAGCATCGGCTCCGGCGACTTGAGAAGGAACTGGACGAGCTTTTGCTTCAGCCCCTCTTCCTTCTGCTTCAGCAGTGCTTCACGCCCGATGAACCCGCCCGCCTTGTCCATGCGGACAGCAAAGCCAAGGCCTGCCTCAAGCGGGGTATCTTCATCGGTGATGTCATGGCCCCAGTGGCGGTAGCCCTTTTCCATGCGCAACGCGTTGAGCGCATGATAGCCGCAATGCTTAAGGCCAAAGGCCGCCCCTGCGGTGACGATCTCATCATAAACGCCGGTCATGAACTCAGTCGGGATGTAAAGCTCCCAGCCCAGTTCCCCAACATAGGTGATCCGCGAGGCGCGCACGATGGCATAGCCAAGCTCAATTTCCTGACTTGTCGCAAAGGGGAAGGCTTCATGCGACAGATCATTGGGGCAGATTGACTGGAGCAGCGCACGCGCATTGGGGCCCATGATCGAGATAACGCCCATGGCCGACGATACATTGGTGAGGATGGCGTGCGCGTCCTCCGGAATGTGCCGCGTCAGCCAGTTGAAGTCCTTGACCTCAGTTTCCGCCCCCGTGACGATCAGATAGGCCGTCTGCGACAGGCGGGTGACGGTTAGGTCGGCTTCGATACCGCCCTTCTCATTCAGCCACTGGGTGTAGATGAGCTTACCGGGTGCCACGTCGACATCATTCGCGCAGACCCGGTTCAGCACGGCGCAGGCATCGCGCCCTTCCAGCCGAAATTTGGCGAAGGAACTTTGGTCGAACAGGCCGACCGCTTCGCGCACGGCCTTGCACTCCGCAGCATTGGCCTCAAACCAGTTCTGGCGGCCATAGCTATATTCATACTTTGGCGTGCTGCCGGGTTCTGCATACCAGTTGGGACGCTCCCAGCCGAAGGCTTCCCCATGGCAGGCCCCTGCCGCGACCAGTCGGTCGTGGATGGCCGACCGACGAACGCCGCGCGCCGTTTCATACTGCTTGAACGGATAATGCGTTGCGTACAGCAGTCCGAGACTTTCGGTCACACGTTCACGCAGATATTTTCGGTTGATCTGGAACGGCATGTTGCGGCGGATGTCGACCGTCCACAGGTCGGCAGGCGGGATGCCGTCACGGATCCAGTCGGCCATGACCTTGCCGACGCCGCCGGCCGATTGCAGGCCGATGGAGTTGAGGCCGGCCGCAACAAAGCAGCCCTTCAATTCCGCGCTCTCGCCCAGATGATAGCGCACGTCCGGCGTGAAGCTTTCGGGCCCGCAGAAGAACTTTTGGATGCCCGCCTTTTCGAGCGCAGGCACACGCCGCATGGCATCCATCAACAGCGGCTCGAAATGCTCAAAGCTCCCGGCGATTTCATCGAAGCAGAAATCTTCGGAAATGCCGTCCATACCCCAAGGCCGGGCATTGGGCTCAAACGCGCCGACGAGAAGCTTGCCCGCGTCATATTTGTAATAGCCGCAATAATCATAATCGCGCAGCACCGGCAGGGTCGGGTCAATGCCTTCCACACCTTCAAACAGCACGTAATAATGCTCACATGCATGGAGCGGCGCGGCCACACCGATGCTGGCGGCCAGATCCCGCGTCCACATGCCGCCGCAGATGACGACATAGTCTGCGTCGATGGAACCCTCATCGGTGTCGACGCCCGTCACGCGATCCCCATTGTGGCGGATTTTGGTGACTTTGGTGTTTTCAAAGATCTTTGCGCCGCCGGTGCGCGCACCCTTGGCCAGCGCCTGCGTAATATCGACTGCGTTGGCGTAACCGTCGCTTGGAATGTGGATACCGCCAACGACATCATCGACGTTCACGATATGCGCGAGGTCTTTGATTTCCTGTGGCGTCACAACATGGACGGGAAGGTCAAACACCTTCGCCATAGAGGCACTGCGCTTCAGCTCCTCAAAGCGCTCGGCATTGGTTGCCATGGAGATGGAGCCGCACTGCCGGTACCCCGTCGCCTGCCCGGTTTCCGCTTCCAGCCCGCGATAAAGTTCGCCTGTATATTTTGCGAGCTTTGTCATGTTGATCGACGGACGCAATTGCCCGACCAGACCCGCGGCGTGCCAGGTCGTGCCGCTCGTCAGTTGCTTGCGTTCCAGCAGGACGACATCATCCCAGCCGATTTTGGTCAGGTGATAGGCAATGGAGCATCCGATCACACCACCGCCGACGATGACGACACGCGCCTTTTTAGGAAGTTCAGCCACCGATCAAACTTTCATCTTTGAATTGTCAGGGTCATAGGCAGGGTCCGCCAGCACGACGGCGGCGCGCCGTTCCCCTTGGAGATAGATATCAAATGTGGAGCCCGGCGCTGCGTTTTCGATAGGAACACAGGCGAAGAACAAGCTCTTGCCGACGCGGTGGCCATAGCCGCCCGATGTCGTCAGGCCGATACACGTATCGCCGACCAAGCAAGGCTCTGCCCCGCGCACATCGACATTTGTGGCAGCAACCTCACCATAGACGATCCGGAAGCGCTCTGGCGCGTCGAGCGTCGCCTGCTT
>JBBATT010000308.1:0-3265 GCA_040398605.1 Chakrabartia sp. | reverse complement strand
TCCGACAATTTCTTTGGGTCGGAATGCGTGTCTTGTGGCGCGTGCGTCCAAGCCTGCCCGACCGCGACATTGGTTGAAAAGAGTGTTGTCGAAATTGGCACACCGGAGCGCGCTGTCGTCACCACCTGTGCTTATTGCGGCGTCGGCTGCACCTTCCGCGCTGAAATGCGGGGCGAACAGCTTGTCCGCATGGTACCTTGGAAAGACGGCAAGGCCAATCGCGGCCATAGCTGCGTTAAGGGCCGTTTTGCCTGGGGCTATGCGCAGCATCAGGATCGTATCCTCAAGCCCATGATTCGCGCCGCGGCCAGCGACCCTTGGCGCGAAGTGGAATGGGAAGAAGCCTTTGCCTATGCCGCATCCGAGCTGAAGCGGATTTCCGCCAAGTACGGCAAGCAGGCGCTGGGGGGCATCACCTCAAGCCGCTGCACCAACGAAGAAACCTTCCTTGTCCAAAAGCTGATCCGTGCGGGCTTTGGTAACAACAATGTCGATACCTGCGCCCGCGTCTGCCACTCGCCGACCGGTTACGGGCTGAAGACCACCTTTGGCACGTCGGCAGGCACGCAAGACTTTGACAGTGTTGAGGATAGCGATGTCATCCTCGTCATCGGTGCCAACCCCACGGACGGCCACCCGGTCTTTGCCAGCCGCATGAAACGCCGCCTTCGCGCAGGCGCAAAGCTGATCGTCATCGATCCGCGTCGGACCGATCTCGTCCGCTCACCGCATATCGAGGCGCAGCATCATCTGGCACTTCGTCCGGGCACCAATGTCGCGGTGCTGACAGCCATGGCCCACACCATCGTGACCGAAGGGCTCGTTGACGAAGCCTTTGTCCGCGAGCGGTGTGACTGGTCTGAATTCAAGGATTGGGCGGACTTTGTCTCGCTGGAGCGCAATAGCCCCGAAACGTTGGAGCCCGTCACGCAAGTGCCAGCGGCAGACCTGCGTGCGGCGGCGCGCCTTTATGCAACCGGCGGCAATGGCGCGATCTATTATGGCCTTGGCGTGACCGAGCATTCGCAAGGCTCTTCCACCGTTATGGCGATTGCCAATCTCGCGATGGCAACCGGCAATATCGGCCATCGCGGCGTCGGCGTGAACCCGTTGCGCGGCCAGAACAACGTGCAGGGTGCCTGCGACATGGGCAGCTTCCCGCACGAACTGCCCGGCTATCGGCACATCTCAGACACGGCAACGCGCCGTGAGTTTGAAGCCGAATGGGGCGTGGCACTTGACCCCGAACCCGGCCTGCGCATCCCCAACATGCTCGATGCGGCGACCGACGGCGTGTTCAAAGCCCTTTACGTGCAGGGCGAAGACATTCTCCAGTCCGACCCCAATACGCAGCACGTGGCGGCTGGCTTGGCGGCGATGGAATGCGTCATTGTGCATGACCTGTTCCTCAACGAAACCGCCAATTACGCGCACATCTTTCTGCCGGGTTCCACCTTCTTGGAAAAGAACGGCACCTTCACCAACGCAGAGCGCCGTATCCAGATGGTCCGCAAGGTGATGACCCCGCTGAACGGGCTGGAAGATTGGGAAGTGACGCAAGAACTCGCCCGCGCGCTTGGCCTTGATTGGAACTACGCGCACCCGTCCGAAATCATGGACGAAGTCGCGCGTCTCACGCCGAGCTTCAGCGGCGTCAGCTTTGACAAGCTCGATGAAGAAGGCTCGCTGCAATGGCCGGTCAACGAAGCTGCGCCCAACGGATCCCCCATCATGCACATCGACGGGTTTGTGCGCGGTAAGGGCAAGTTTGTGGTGACAGACTATGTCCCGACAGATGAAAAGACGGGGCCGCGTTTCCCGCTGCTCCTCACGACCGGTCGCATCCTGAGCCACTATAATGTCGGCGCACAAACACGTCGCACCAACAATGTCGTCTGGCATGAGGAAGACCTCCTCGAGATCCATCCGACAGACGCCGAAAACCGCGGCATCAAATCGGGTGACTGGGTCAAGCTTGCTAGCCGCGCGGGAGAAACAACGCTGCGCGCGACGGTGACGGAGCGCGTGGCGCCGGGTGTTGTCTACACGACCTTCCACCACCCGATGACGCAAGCGAATGTGGTGACAACCGACTATTCAGACTGGGCGACCAATTGCCCCGAATATAAGGTGACGGCCGTCCAGATCAGCTCGTCCAACGGCCCGACCAATTGGCAGGAAGGCTATGATCAGCATGCGCGCAATGCCCGCCGCATTGAAACCGCTGAGGCTGCTGAATGAGCAGTACGCTCGACAATCTTGTGCGGATGGCCAACCAGATCGCGACGAACCTGAAGCATGATGCCGACCCTGTTGGCGCGATGGCGGAGCATATTCAGCTTTTCTGGGACCCACGGATGAAGCAGATCATCTTTGCGCATGATGGCACCGGCCTGTCTCCTGACGCCGCAAAGGCCATCGACGCCCTTAAAGCGAGCGCGTGACCGACAGCACCGTCAACGTCCCCGTTGATCGGATCACCCCGACCGACGCCGCGCCTGCCGAGCGCACCCTGCCTGTCGAAATGCCTATTGCCGTTGAGTATAACGGCATCGGCTATGCCGTGATGATGGCGACCCCGGTTGATCTTGAGGACTTTGCTGTCGGCTTCACCCTGTCGGAACGTATCATTCCGCTCGCATCCGATATTCTGGACGTCAACGCGCATGAAACCCCGCAAGGCATCGTCCTGCGCATCACAATCGCTCAGGACCGCATGGAGCCCATGCTGGAGCGTGTTCGCGTCCGTGTCTCGGAAAGCAGTTGCGGACTGTGCGGATTGGAAAATCTGGAGCAGGTCGCCCGTCCCCTGCCCCCGATTGAAACGCGGATGGACGTCGCGCCAGACGCCATCTTTGCCGCATTAGATAAGCTCTACGATCATCAACCGCTCAACAAGGCGACGGGCGGTGCCCATGCGGCGGCCTTCTGCACGCCTGACGGCGCCATCCTCCTCGCCCGCGAAGATGTTGGCCGCCACTGCGCCCTCGACAAGCTGATTGGTGCGCTGGCCCGCCAAGGCACCTCGCCGTCATCTGGCTTTTTCCTGCTCTCCTCCCGCTGCAGCTATGAACTGGTCGAAAAGACCGTCATCGCGGGATGCCCAACATTGGTGACAATCTCGACTGCCACATCGCTTGCCGCAGAGCGCGCGAAGGCGGCAGGCCTGACCCTCATCGCCCTCGCCCGACGTGATGCGATGCTCAGGCTGGGTTAAGTCACACGGAAACCCTTGGCGAAAGCCAACTATCCGGACTAGATGCGC
>JBBATT010000307.1:0-3298 GCA_040398605.1 Chakrabartia sp. | reverse complement strand
TTGTTGGCGATGAGATAGTCACCCGCTGCTATGAAATCATCGAACACATTCTGCTTGCGGGATAGGCGACCGGCATCGTGCCATTCCTTCCCATATTCGCCGCCGCCGCGCAGATTTGCGACGGCGAGCACCCCACCTTGTTCCAGCCAAGCCAGACGCGTCGGCGCGAAAGTAGGCGTCTGCGAAATATTGAACCCGCCATAGCCATAAAGGATCGTCGGCGCACCCGCAGGCGTATCCTTGCGCTTCACGATGTACATCGGAACGCGCGTCCCGTCCTTTGACGTGTAGAACACCTGATCCGTCACATAGTCGGCCGGGTCGAAAGCGACCTTGGGCTGGAAGAACAGCTCCGCCTTCCCGGTGTCCGTATTGAGCCGATAGACTGACGGCGGGACCGCAAAGCTGGAGAAAGTGTAGAAAGTTTCCGGATCACCGCCCGACCCGCCGAAGCCGGCCGCTGTCCCAATCGACGGCAGCGGGATGGTTGAGACCAGGCTCCCATCGAGTTCACGCAATTCGGCCTCAGACCGGGCATCGCCCAGATAGGCGACGATCAGCCGGTTGCCGACGAGCGAGGCGCCGACCATGGCATCTTCCGTCTGGCCGATGATGGTCGTCGGCGCGCGGCGCGGCTTGTCCACGTTCAGGGTCACGATCTGCCCGCGGGGTGCAGCGCGGTTCGTGCGGAAGTAAAAGGCCGGCCCGACCGAGCCAGCCAATTGCCATTCATAGTCCAGTCCGCCGATCAGCGTCTTGAACCTGACCGACTTACTGACACCCTGCTTGGCGCCGAGCGAGCCCACAGTCAGTTCGTAACGCTCATCCGTGCCACCCGATGAGGTGATGAGGATGTAGCGCCCGTCATCGGTCACTTCCGCCGAATGGCCAAGCAGCGGCCTATCTGGCGATTTATAGATCAGCCGGTCTTCGGCCTGTTTCGTCCCGACCTTATGATACCAGACCTGTTGGTTGGTGTTCAGCGACTGGAAGGCGGCACCCTTTTGCGGCTCTGCGAAGCGCGAATAGAAGAAACCCGCATTGTCCTTGGTCCAGGCAATGTTGGAGAATTTGACCCATTTGATGTCATCTTCAAGGCTAGCCCCGGTCTCTGCATCGATGACGCGCAGGGTGCGCCAGTCAGTTCCGCCATCTTGCACGGCATAGGCCAGATACCGTCCGTTGGGCGACGGCTGCCATTCAGCGAGTGCCGTCGCGCCGTCCTTGGCCCAGGCATTCGGATCAATCAGCAGCTTTGGCGTCCCGCTCGTCCCCTGTTGCACCATCAGGACCGACTGGTTCTGCAATCCATCATTGCGGGTGTAGAAATAATTCTCCCCCGCTTTGCGCGGCGTGCCCATGCGCTGGAAGTTGAAGAGCGCCTTCAACCGGGAGGCAAAGATCTCCCGGCCGGGAAGCGTTTCAAGGTAAGAGGCTGTCAGCTTATTCTGCTCGACCACCCAAGCGCGGACTTCAGCATCGTTGCGCACGTCATTCTCAAGCCAGCGATAAGGGTCGGCCACCGCTTCCCCGAACTGGGTTTCGACAATGCCATCGCTGCGGGTGTGCGGATAATCAGGCTTGGGCTGGCCGGGGACGGTGCCCGCACTGGCGGCGCTTGCCACTAAAGACATCATCATCATCGATATACGCCGCATCTGCGGAAGCTCCTTACGCAACAATCTTGGGGGTTACATGCGGTGTAGAGGCGACAGGCAAGGCATTGCAAGCGCGCGCGATTTGGACGAAGTTACAGGTAGAGGTGAACATCATGCGGAAATTTGCCCTGGCCCTGTTGCTGTCCCTTTCAAGCCCGGCGCTGGCCGCCCCATCGGAAGATTTGAAGGCAGTCATCGCGGAGCATTGGGCCTGGTTCCTGAAGGAAAACCCGACGACAGCCTCCTCGCTCGGCGTGCATGACTATGATGACAAGCTATCCGACTATAGCCTTGCCGCCCGCGACAAATCTGCAGCTGAAGCGCAAGTTTTGCTCGACCGGCTAAAAGCGATTCTCGATGCTGGCCTCACCGATGCCGACCGGGCAAACAAAGGCGTGCTTTCCCGAATCCTGAGCGAGCAGATTGAGGGCAACCGCTTCGGCCAGCGGCTGATGCTCTTCACCACTTATTCCAGCCCACATCAGGGGTTTGCCGATCTCGGATCTTATGTGCCACTCTACGCAGCGGCGGATTACCGCAGCTATCTGACGCGCCTTGCGCAGTTTCCCAAGATCAATGCCGACATCAGTTCCATCACCCGGCAGGCAATCACCAAGGGCTTTGTCCAGCCCTGCGAAGCCATGAACGGGTTTGAGACGACCATCACCGGCGTCATTGCCGGAAAGCCTGAAGAAACACGCTTTTATGAGCCCTTTAAGCGCAACAAGCCCAATGATGTGAGCGATGCAGATTGGGCCGCAATGAAAGCAGAAGGCCTGCGCATCATCCGCGACGTCCTGACGCCTGCATATCAGCAATTCTCCGACTTTTACGTGAAGGAGTATAAGCCGAAATGCGCCGCAAAGGTGGGCGTGTCCTATCAGCCGGGTGGCAAAGACTATTACGCGTTTCAGGCGCGGTCGCACACGACGACGGACCTGACACCGGCACAAATCCATGACATCGGCTTAAGCGAAGTCGCGCGCATCCTTGTCCGGATGGACACCGTCGCGAAGCAAGCGGGCTATGCCGACCGGCAGAGCTTCATCGCCAAGCTGCGCAGCGACCCGACCTATTACGCGAAAACGCCGGAAGAGCTGATGCAGGCCGCCGCACGGCAGGCGAAGTTGATCGACGGTATGCTGCCGCAATATTTCGGAAAGCTGCCGCGCCTCACCTATGGGCTGAAAGCGATCCCCAAGGAAACGGCGGAAACGACGACAACGGCCTATTACAGCCCCGGATCGCTCGCCTCTGGCATCGCCGGCAATTATTTCGTCAACACATCCAAGCTGGACCAGCGACCCATCTACGAACTGCCCGCGCTGACAGCACATGAGGCGGTGCCCGGCCACCACTTCCAAGGCGCATTGCAGCAGGAAATCGACATGCCCGATTTCCGCAAGCACGCCGCGTGGTTCACCGCTTATGGCGAAGGCTGGGGCCTTTATTCCGAATATCTGGGCGAAGAGATGGGCCTGTATGACACGCCCGAAAAGATGATGGGCCGCCTATCCTATGAAATGTGGCGCGCCTGCCGTCTCGTGGTCGACACCGGCATGCATTCCAAGGGCTGGACCAAGGCGCAGGCGATCAAGTTCATGACCGAGAATTCGGCGCTTTCGGCGGCCAATATCGAG
>JBBATT010000306.1:0-3308 GCA_040398605.1 Chakrabartia sp. | reverse complement strand
CGTTGTTGTGGAAGAGGACGACTGGATCGCCGTCGTCCCCTATTGGGCGGCTTGGCCATTTGAGACATTGCTGCTGCCGCGCTTTCCGGTGCAACGCATCACGGAGCTGGACGCCCGACGGAGGGCAAGTTTGGCATGCGTGCTGAAAAATCTCACGACCCGCTATGACAATTTGTTTGAGACATCCTTTCCCTATTCAATGGGCTGGCACGGTGCACCCTTTGGACCGGCTCACGTCGACCATTGGCAGCTGCACGCCCATTTCTACCCGCCGCTGTTGCGCTCCGCCTCGGTCCGTAAGTTCATGGTCGGGTATGAAATGCTCGCCGAGCCGCAGCGGGACCTGACGGCGGAACAGGCGGCAGAGCGGCTCCGGGCTCAGTCGACGGTGCATTACAGGGACGCCCAATGACTGACCTTGTCGACCGCGTCCGCCGGGGATTTGCGGACGCCTATGGTGGCGCGCCGGAACTGATTGCCCGCGCACCGGGACGCGTCAATCTGATAGGCGAGCATACCGATTATAATGACGGCTTCGTCCTTCCTGCGGCCATCAGCGGACAGACGTTGGTGGCCGCCAAGCGCATTGCGGCCCGGCGGATCGAGGTGGTGGCGACCGATTTTCAAGGGGAGCGGGATAGCTTTCTGCTCGACAAAGAGATGGCGCAAAGCCCGGACCCGCATTGGGCGGACTATGTGCGTGGCATGGTGATTGCGATGGAGCGCGCAGGGCTGCGCATCTCAGGCGCGCAACTTGCGGTGGCCGGAGATGTGCCGCGCGGGGCTGGCCTGTCCTCCTCTGCTTCCATCACTGTGGCGGTGGGCGTGGCGCTGGGGCGGCTGTCGAAGCTGACCATCGACCCGACCGACTTGGCCCGCATGGCGCAGGCAGCAGAGACGGATTTTGTCGGCACGCGGGTCGGCATTATGGATCAGCTGGTTTCGGCACGCGGTGTGGCGGGGCACGCCCTGCTCATCGATTGCCGGTCGCTGGATTGCAGGCCGGTGCCCATCCCGCCGGACGCCGCGATCCTGATCGTCCATTCGGGGATTGAGCGTGGACTGGTCGATGGCGCTTATAATGCGCGGCGCGCCCAATGTGAGTCTGCGGCGCGCGCGCTCGGCATCCCGGCCCTGCGCGATGCGGACATGGAGATGCTGGAGGCGGGTCGTGCCCTGATGGACGACATCACCTTCCGCCGCGCGCGACACGTCATCACCGAAAACGCACGAACGTTGTCGGCCGCCGATGCCTTAATGTGCAGGGACCTTGCGACATTGGGCCAGTTGATGGCCGCTTCGCACACCTCCATGCGCGATGATTTTGAGATTACGCTGCCGCCCATCGATCAACTGGTTGCGCTGTTGCAGAATGCCATCGGTGATGGCGGCGGCGCGCGCATGACTGGCGGGGGCTTTGGCGGCGCTGTTGTCGCTGTGCTGTCCAAGGGGCGGTTGGAAGCAGCGCAGGCCGCCGTTCACGCCCGCTATCGCACGCCGGATGGCGCGGTGCCGCTGATGCTGGTCGAAACCGCGTCGGACGGCGCCTCCCTGCTCACCTAGCCCATCCCGAAAGTGCAAAGATGTATTAATTTATGCAATCGATTGTTGAAATCTTCGCTTCGCGTGATATTGGCGGCGGATGAGATGGGGACGGAGGGGCAAAACACGTGAGTGAAGCGCAGGGCACTCTGCCGACATCAGTCTGGCATCCCGCCTGCGTTGCACGCATCGTGGAAGGGCCGCCGCACGTCATCCCCCATATCCGCCGGTCGGATGTGGTCGGCATCATCCCGGGCTATGATCTTTGGGATATGTGGCCCGTCCAAAATGTTGACGGCACGACAACATGCTTTGACGGTTCGACGGTTTGGCTCATGCTGTCAGCGCCTCTCCAGCCAGATCCGGAATCCCGCCATCATCGCGCGCGAATCCGTCTGGTCACGGAAAAGGCTGGCGTGTGGAAAGATTGCGGCAATCTCCTTCCCGATACCGCTAACCCCGGCAGCCGCGAATGGGCGGGCTCAGCTCTCTTTGATGCGGCCAGTGGTAGGCTAACCCTGTTTTACACGGCGGCCGGACTGCGGGGCGAGCCGAAGCCGACGGTGGCGCAGCGGCTTTTCCAACTGTCCGCGCAATTGAAAGTTGTCGACGGGCAGGCCGCAGCGGTCGCTTGGACGGAGCCGATGGAGTCTGTGCGCAGCGATGGGCATCACTATGTCGTGATCGGCGCCGTTGAAGGTTTGCCGGGCGCGATCAAAGGCTTTCGCGATCCGGCCTACTTCCGGGACCCGGCGACAGGCGCGGACTATCTGTTCTTTACCGGGTCGCTGCAATCTTCGGGCAGTGATTGGAACGGTGTGATCGGCGTCGCGCGGGCAACTTCAGCCTATCAAGACGGATGGGACCTTTTGCCGCCTGTCCTGTCTGCTGACGGCCTGAACAATGAACTGGAACGGCCCGTGATGGTTGCGCGGGATGGGCGCTATTATTTGTTCTGGTCCACGCAGCGAAAGGTCTTTGCACCCGGGCCGTCTGGACCCAATGGCTTGTACGGTGCTGTCGGGGAGAGCGCGCTTGGCCCGTTCGTCCCGCTCAATGGAACGGGACTGGTCGCCGCTAATCCCGCTGACGCGCCGTTCCAAAGCTATAGCTGGTGGGTCACTTCTGATCTGACCGTCCATGGCTTTGCCGACTTGATCGGCGTGTCCGATACCGATGACATCGTTGATGATCCCGAATGGCGCCGCCGCCATTTCGCAGGTGGGCCCGCGCCTGTTTTCCGGCTTCATCTGGAAGGCGATCATGCTAGCGTCCGCGCGGAGGCGGAATGATCGGAACGCATTACGGGTTGATTGAGGCAGGCGGCACCAAGTTTGTGCTTGGCATTGCGGATGCAGACGGCGTGATCCTCCATCGCCACCGCATCCCCACATTGGACGCGCACGAGACGATTTCAGCGGCCTGTGACTGGTTCCGTGGCCATGATGTCGGTTACGCGGGCATTGGCATTGCCTCCTTTGGACCGCTTGATCTTGATAAGGCCTCTCCCAATTGGGGCAGCACTACGCGCACGCCCAAGAAGGGGTGGAGCGGCGCCAATCTTGTGCGGCCCTTTGCCAATGCGTTTGCCTGCCCGGTCGTGATCGATACGGACGTCAACGGGGCCGCCCTTGCCGAAGCGCGCTGGGGCGCGGGGCAGGGCAAGCGTCTGTGCCTCTACCTGACCATCGGCACCGGCGTCGGCGGTGGCGCGGTGATTGATGGCCGCATCCTGCACGGCCTGAGCCACCCGGAAATGGGGCATA
>JBBATT010000305.1:0-3336 GCA_040398605.1 Chakrabartia sp. | reverse complement strand
CGAAGGTCGTTTGTCGGGGCCGATGCCATGGGTGATTGCCATCATGTTGTTTCTGACGTTGCTGGTGACGGCCGGTGGTTTGACATTGGCTGAGGCCGCGCGCCAAGGTGGTCAGGATCTCGCGCGGCAAGTTACTGTCCAAATCATCGAGTCAGACCCTGCACAGCAGGCGGCGCAACGTGCCGCGGTCACCCGCGCGCTACGCAATATGGACAGCATTGCAGAGGTGAAGCCCGTGCCCGACGCTGATGTGCGTGATTTGCTCGAACCATGGCTTGGAACGGGCGTGATTGACGCAGATGTTCCCGTCCCGGCGTTGGTGGATGTGCGCTTCCGTTCGGCACCCACTGCCGAAACGCTCACCCGCTTACAGTCAACGCTGCGTTCGGTTGCGCCAAATATACGGGTGGATTCGCATAGCAGCTGGATGGCACCGTTTTTCGAACTCATGCGCGCGCTGCTATGGCTGGCGGCGGTCGTGTTCCTTTTACTGCTGGCCGCCACATCGGCTGTTGTTGTTTTGGCGGTTCGAAGCACGCTGAATACCCATCGTGAAACGATAGAGATTATGCACATGATGGGCGGCACCGATGTTCAGGTCGCTCGCCTGTTCCAACGCCGCGTTGCCTTGGATGCATTGCTGGGGGGAGCCGTAGGTTTCATTGTTGCAGCGGTTGTTATCGTTAACGTGGGTGAACGGTTTGCAGCCGTTGAGCCCGGGCTATTGTCTGGAGCACATTTCCCATATTATGGGTGGGCAATCCTTGCGCTCATTCCGCTTGCCGTAATGGCGCTTGCTATGCTTATGGCTCGCATGACGGTGATTTCGGCGTTAAAGAGAATTTTATGATCAGACGGTCCATTGCTTTTGTGTTGCTTGTCTGGATGCTTGGCTTCGCCTGGTTTGCATTGCTTTTGCCGCAACCCGCCGCAATCACGCCCACCGATGCCGTCGTTGTCCTAACGGGCGGGCCGAACCGGATTGACCGCGGACTTGAGATATTGGAGTCTGGGCAATCGCGAAAAATGCTGATTTCCGGGGTCGACCGCGATGTCAAACCGCGTGAGCTTGCCGCGCAATATCCGGGTTCTTCAAAATATTTCAAATGCTGCATCGATCTGGGTTTCCAATCTGTCGACACCCGATCGAACGCATTGGAAACGGCAGCATGGGCTGAGCGGAACAAAGTGACCAGTTTACGGCTTATCACGCATGATTGGCATATGCGACGCGCACGCTTTGAACTTGACCGGGAATTGTCTGCAAATGTTGCTGTCACCAATGATGCCGTATCGACCCACCCATCGCTGGGCGCGCTGTTCAAAGAATATAATAAATATTGGTTGCGGGCTGTCGCGTCTCTGCTGGGTATGTAACCGATGATCGCGATGATCCGATCTGCCTTGTACATTGCCATTTTCTACACTGGATCGGTGTTTTTCGTTGCCACGGCATTTTTTGCGCAATGGTTTTCCATTCCGCTGATGCAGTGGGCGGTACGCGGTTGGTCGCGCTGGCAATATGCCTGCTACCGCCGGATTTTGGGCATCACGATTAAAATTGAGGGGCACCTGCCGCACAAGCCCGTGCTCTATGCGATCAAGCATGAGAGCATGTTCGAGACAATCGACATGCCCCGTATGTTTAACAAGCCCGCTGTGGTCACCAAAAAAGAATTGTTCGACATACCCTTTTGGGGGCCCGCAGCGCGCGCTTATGGTATGATACCCGTTGACCGCAACGGCGGCGCGTCCGCATTGCGCGCTATGCTCGTTTTGGCAAAAAAGATGATTGCAGACGGGCGGCCCATTGTAATTTTCCCGGAAGGCACGCGCGTAGCGCTGGGCAGCCAGCCGCCGCTGCAATCCGGATTTGCCGGACTGTATAAGCTCATAAACCTGCCCGTTGTGCCCATTGCGGTCAACAGCGGCACCTTAAGCCCGCGCAAGACCGGTATCTGGAAATCGGGGACGATCACCTACAAGGTCGGCGAAGAACTTCCCACAGGCCTTCCGCGCGAAGAAATCGAAGCGCGGGTGCATGCGGCGATTAACGCGCTGAATTAATGCTTGCGCCCAAAGTCGGGCGCGTCGTCATCTTGGCCCTGTTCGACAATCGACCGCCGGATGTCACGCGTGCGGCTGAACAACGCCTCCAACTCTTCGCCTTTGTCGTAGCGGATGGCGCGTTGCAGAGCGCTTAAATCTTCCGAAAAACGTTGAAGCATTTCAAGGACAGCGTCCTTGTTCGACAGGAACACGTCGCGCCACATCACGGGATCGGACGCGGCGATGCGGGTGAAATCGCGGAAACCACCGGCGGAATATTTGATAACTTCGCTTTGCGTCACGCCTTCAAGGTCATCGGCGGTTCCGACAATAGTATACGCGATAAGATGCGGCAGATGGCTGGTGACTGCCAACACCATATCATGGTGGCGCGCATCCATGATTTCTACATCCGCACCAAGGCGCTGCCAAAAACTGCGCAAGCGCTCAACGGCGGCCTCTAGCGCATTTTCGGGCGGCGTCAATATGCACCACCGCCCTTTGAACAAGGTCGAAAAACCGGCATCTGGGCCGCTTTTTTCCGTACCCGCAACAGGATGGGCGGGAATGATCATGGCGTTGGGCAGAACAGCCGCAAGCGCGTCCGCGACGCTTTGCTTGCATGAACCGACGTCACTGACGATGGCATCTGCGGGCAGGTCGGACGCGAAGTCCGCCGCCACTGCCCCCATGGCGCCTACCGGCACGCATAATATGACAAGGTCGGCGTCCATGACGGACGCGCCAGCGGTATCGGTGACATCGTCGCATATGCCCAATTGGACAGCGCGCGCACGGACAAGCGGATCGGCATCATGGCCGGTAATCCGCACCGACGGCATGTGCGCCTTTACGGCACGCGCGACGGACGAGCCAATGAGCCCAAGCCCAATCACCGTTAAACGCGCAAACGGCAGCATCAGGCGTTTGCTTCCAAAATCTTGCGCAACGCCGCCATGACACCACGATTTTCATCCTCAGTGCCAATGGTAATCCGCAGCCCGCTGCCAAGGCCCTGCGCCGGCAACCAGCGCACGATATAGCCTTCCGCCATAAGGCCATTATAGGCCGCTTCCGCGCTGCAATTGCCTTCAAACAATATCATCAGGAAGTTCGCCCACGACGGGATGACTTTCACGCCATGGTTCGACAGTGCCGTAAATTCTGCCGCCATCCAGTCGCGCCATTCGGCATTATGCTGGCGGCTGCGCACGACGAACTCCGTATCCCCAAGCGCGGCAATCGCTGCGGCTTGCCCTGCAGTGGTGACATTGAACGGCGCACGCA
>JBBATT010000304.1:0-3348 GCA_040398605.1 Chakrabartia sp. | reverse complement strand
CGATACAGGCGCCATCTTGCGGACGAGACCGTAGCTCCCGAAGCTGAGCGCCAGTGTCAGGCTGATCCAGATGGCGCCGGGTTCTTGGAACAGCATGATGCCGACGCCGGTGGCCGCCACGCCCACGGCGAGCGCCTGCGGGCGGTTCAGTCGTTCCTTCAACACGACGCGGCCTAACAGCACGTTGACGAGCGGGTTGAGGTAATAGCCCAGACTGGTGGCCAGCACCTGCTGGTGCATCACGGCCCACATATAGACCGTCCAGTTGATCGAAATGAGTGCGGAGCTCAGCAGCATGACGGCCAAAAGGCGCGGATGCGTCATCGCGGCGCGATAGTCGTTCCACTGCTTGAGGCCGAACACACAGGCTAGTGCGACAGGCAGCGACCAGAGGATGCGGTGCGCCAGCACTTCAAAGGCGGACAGCGCGCCAAGAAGCTTGATGTAAATCGGCATCGCCCCCCAGATGGCGTAGGCACCGAGTGCAAAGGGCAGGCCACTTTTCGGGGTGGAGGAGGAGGATGTCATCACCGCGCCATGGGCGGGCAGGGGGGCAGCGTCAAGGCGGCGGGGATGGCAGGCCTATCGGTTGCCAATGTCGTAGGGCCGCATTTTTCACTTTCCTGCAGCAGGGGAGACGAGGCATGTTCAGCGACATGAAGAATCTGACCGTCTCCTTTGCCTCCACCGCCGCTCGCCTTGACACCGCGCGAAAGCGGATTCCCTCTTTTGTGCTGATTTTAGGTCTATGTCTTTTGAAGGCCGCGATGCTTATCGCGCTGGTGATGGCCTTTGCCCCGGCGGAGGCCGCTCAGAAGCGCAAGCCTGCGCCGCGCCCAATCGCACCCCTGCCGGTCGATACCGCACCTAAAGTGCGGATCATTCTCGCGACAGCGCAGGGCAACATCACCGTCGAGGTGGACCGGGAACATGCGCCGCTGACCGCCGCCAACTTCCTGCGCTATGTTGACCAGCGCCGCTTTGACGGGACTGTCTTTTATCGGGCGATGCGGCTTGGCATAGATGAGGCGGGCAATGGGCAGGGCCTCATTCAGGGCGGCACGCAGAATGACCCCAAGCGCATCCTGAAGCCTGTCGCGCATGAGCCGACGACCAAGACCGGCCTCAAGCATCTGACCGGCGCGCTTTCGATGGCGCGCTGGGCACCGGGGACGGCGACGGGAGATTTCTCTATCTTGGTCAGTCCGCTACCTGCGCTGGACGCAGACCCTTCACAGCCCGGCGACAATGCCGGTTATGCCGTGTTTGGCTATGTCGTGGACGGGATGGATGTTGTCCGGAAAGTCCATGCGGCCCCTACGTCACCTACACTCGGCGAGGGGCATATGAAGGGCCAGATGCTGGCGCCGACGATCAAAATTCTGACGGCGCGGCGGGCCCCGAAAGTGCAGCTGCCGCCGGCTGCGCCAACCGCTCCCGCCCAGTAACCTTTGATATTCATCACGAATTTGGGGCAGCTTTGAGTGATTTAGCCTTGCTGAGTCTGAAAATGACCCTACCGTTTCGGAACGATTAATAGTCGATCTGGTTATGAGTTCAGGCGTCAATGCGAACAGTTTCGCAAAATGGCTCGTCTGGGGGTTAAAGTGCTCGGTAGCTTAGCAGCATCCAAAGCCGCGAAAGCGGCAGCTTTGTGTATTTGTCCGGTCGTTGGAACGGCGGTTGTGACCACGCAGGTTCCCGCTATTCGCAAGGCTGTTCATTCGGCAACGGCGCCTAAGGAAGCCAAACGGCCCAAGCGCGCGCGCCTTGCGCTTAACAAACCCGCCGCACAGAAGGTGCAGGCGGTTCCGGTTTGTGCAGACCCCATTCCTGTCGTGCTGGGCACTCAGCCGATCAAGCTGAGCGCGGCGGAGACTGAACCTGTCACCATTTCTCTGGACGAGCCGCACATGCCGTCGAACCAGCGGATGGCGGCCGTGTCTTCAGGCCCGGCCTATGCCTTTCGGCCTCTGGCCGGCGTGCCGGAGCCTGCGGCTTGGGCGCAGATGCTGGGCGGCTTCGCCATTGTCGGCGCGACTATCCGCTATGCGCGTAAGTCGCGTCCGGCGCCTGTTGGTCCTCGCCAAGCCTGACGTAACGTCATCCGATCCGCCATTGCATTTGCCCCAAAGGCGCTGCAAACGGCCGGTCATGACTGACCCGCAGCAACTTGTTTCCGACCTCACATCCCTCCTGACCGTTCAACGCATGGGGGATGGCTGGTATCTGGGTAAGCGTAAGCCCGGCGGCGTCGGCCGTGTCTTTGGCGGACAGGTGATTGCGCAGGCCTTGATGGCGGCACAAGACACTGTCGCGCCGGAACGCATTGCTCATTCGCTCCACGCCTATTTCATGCGTGCAGGCAGCGAAGATTTTGAGATTACCTATCGCGTTGAGCGGGACTTTGACGGGGGCAGTTTTTCCACCCGCCGTGTCATCGCGCTCCAGCAGGATAAGCCGATCCTCAACCTCGCCTGTTCCTTCCAGAAGCTGGAAGAAAGTTACGAGCATCAGGATGCGATGCCCGATGTTGTGGGACCGGAAGACCTCGCCAACGAAGCCGAGTTGCGGCAGCGTTTTGCAGAAAGCATCCCTGAAGAGGCGCGGGAGCGCTTCACCCAGCCCCGACCCATTGAGTATCGCCCGGTCGATCCACGCGACTGGCTTGGTATTGAAAACCGCGACCCTGCTGTGCAGAGCATCTGGTTCCGTCTGGCATCTCCAATTGACGCGGCACCCGCCATGCATCGCGCCATCCTGGCCTATGCCAGTGACAGCTATCTCCTTGGCACCAGCACGCTTCCGCACGGTGTGACGTGGGTGACGCCGGGCTTTATGTCGGCCAGCCTCGACCACGCGGTTTGGATTCATGACGATGTGAACGTGAACGACTGGCTGCTCTACCATTGCGACAGCCCTTGGGCGGCGCGCGGCAGGGGCTTCAATCGCGGGTCCATCTACACCCGCGAGGGACGCCTGGTCGCGACTTGTGCACAAGAAGGTTTGATCCGTCGGCCCAAAGCGGTCTGATGCGATTCCCAAGCGGGCTGCAATCGTCTAGGCGCGTCCCATGGCTGATGTGATCGATCCTCCGGCAGGCTCTGATGACCCGTTCGACTCGATTGTCGACGCGCCGTTCGACGCCGCTTTGTCGGAACGATATCTGGTCTATGCGCTGTCGACGATTACGGCGCGCTCGCTGCCTGATTTGCGCGATGGCCTGAAGCCCGTTCACCGCCGCCTGCTCTGGGCGATGCGCCAGCTTAAGCTTGATCCGACAGGGGGCTATAAAAAGTCCGCCCGCGTCGTTGGCGACGTCATCGGTAAATATCACCCGCACGGCGA
>JBBATT010000303.1:0-3378 GCA_040398605.1 Chakrabartia sp. | reverse complement strand
TGTCCGCCGCCAACATCGAGGCGGAGGTGAACCGCTACATCTCCTGGCCGGGTCAGGCGCTCGGCTACAAGATTGGCGAAATCAAACTGCGCGAACTGCGCGCCAAGGCGACGGCCGCGCTGGGCACGAAGTTCGACCTGCGGCGCTTCCATGATGCTGTGCTGGCGCAAGGTGCAGTGCCGCTTGATGTGCTGGAACAGGCGATTGACCGCTGGATTGCAAGCGAGAAGACGCGGGGTTAGGCCGCGAAGCGCACCCCGTCATTGCGAGCATCGCGACGCAATCCAGCGGCATCAAAGACTGGATTGCCACGCTTCGCTCGCAATGACGGATTTTTAGGTTAAAAATAACTTTCCTACATGAACCTATTTGGTTATATCCGAACTGTTCCCGCAGATTCGGAGTCGTTGCCATGTCCCTTCTCGACGGGCTGATTGCGCCCCTTTCCAAGCTGATCGACAAGATCATCCCAGATCCCCGCGCCCGCGATGCGGCGAAGCTGGAGCTGCTCAAACTGCAAGGATCGCAGGAGCTTGAGGCCGTCCGCGTCCAGATGTCGGCGATCATCGCGGAGGCCGGCTCCACCGACCCCTGGACCAGCCGTGCGCGGCCGAGCTTCCTCTATGTCATGTACGCGATCATCCTCTGGGCCATCCCCATGGGCCTCATCGCCGCCACCCAACCCGAAATGGCAAAGAACATCGCCGCCGGCATGAACGCTTATCTGGGCGGCATCCCCGAACCTTTGTGGACGCTCTTCGGCACCGGCTATCTCGGCTACACCGTCGCGCGGCAATGGGGGAAGGCGAAGGGGACGGATCAGTAGCGCCGCTTGCCCCACCCGCCCCTGCCTGATAGCGGCGCACCTATGTTCAACGACACCTCCTCCCCGCTCAACCTCCTCCTCACCCGCCGGTCGGGCAAGCCGCGTGACATGATCGCGCCCGGCCCGGATGCTGTGCAGATGGACGCCATTCTTGCCGCTGCAACCCGCGTGCCGGACCATGGCAAGCTGGCACCTTGGCGTTTCGTTGTGGTCGGTGCGGACCAGCGGGACCGGTTGGCGACCCTCCTCGTCGATGCCTATCGCAGCGAGAAGCCTGAAGCGGGACGCCTCGAGATCGAAGCCATGGAGCAGTTCGCGCATCAGGCCCCGGCCCTTGTCGTCGCTCTGTCGAGCCCGAAGGCCAGCAAAATCCCGCTATGGGAACAGGAACTCTCCGTCGGTGCGGCCTGTATGCAGTTGCTTAATGCCATCCATGCGCAAGGCTTTGTCGGTGGCTGGTTGACCGGCTGGCCGACCTATTCAGATCAGGTGCGAGATGCCTTCGGGTCTGCTGAGGAACGCCTTGCCGGGTTCATCTTCATCGGCTCACCGTCCCGCGATCTAGAGGAGCGGCCCCGGCCAACACCGTCCGACGTTATCACCCACTGGCAGGGTTGAATTGGTTCAGTATCGCTGAAACGACAAAATAAACCAAAATGATTTGAAATTCATTCATATTGCATGTTAGCAGCGTTTCATGGCTAACTTCGTTTTTTCTAAGATAAGCATTTCCGATAACACTTGGCAGAGTTTCCAGAACGACTGGGAAGCACAATGTGCGCAAATCGGAGAGAGCTTTGACGACTACGCTCCGGACAGTTTAGGCATTCTAAAGGCTATTGCAGAAGGATCTTTAGAAGCGGTTCATACACCCGGCGGAGAAACTATAGCCGCCGGCCTGCGAGACGAGGATACCGGGACACATTATCTTAGTTGCTCGCTGAATTTAACGGCAATTCCGCGATTTGACGGCATGACACTTCGCGTTCGTCATTTGCTGGTGTCGCCACTTTTGGATTTTGGCACTGCCGACTTAAAACTCTACGCGCAGGTATTGGTGCACACCGTCACGGGGGTCGTTAAGGCTTCTGAAAGCTATATGAGTGCAAATAACATCAGGTTTCATCTCCGCAGTCCCAATGACGCTGAGTTCTTCTCGGCATTCGGGGCCGCGCTTGACGGAGAGAAGATTTTCCGTTCTGTGGAGATGCGAGGTTCGTGGCTCTTAATCACGAAGGTCTGAGTGCGAGGGAGAAACGCAATGCTGGCTTTAGAAACTAGGGTTGAAAAAGCTGTCGAGAAGTCCATCGATTTTGCAATTAAGCAATTGGGAATAAATGGATTACGTCGTTTGTCAATGTTCCCATCTTCTCAAAAGCCTATCGCTGCCTTCAAAATCGCAGCGTAATTTAGTTCAATCGAACACTAAAGCTCGCTGTCGATTCGGCGGGCTTTTTTCTGCTTTTCGCCGCAAAAAATCGCACTGACATAGCCGATCGACCTCTTTGGCTGAACGATCACATCCCCGTTCACCAATTTTTTTGGACGTGACTCCGACAGTGCGTTGGTGTATTAAGCAGGCATGACAGCAGCCAGTTTCGACGAAATCCCAGTCTACCTCCGTTTGCGGGGGATGCTCGCCATTGAGATTATCGAGGGCAAGTATGGCGAAGGTGATCAGCTGCCCTCCGTTCGGGCTTTTGCGGCACAGACCGGCACCAATCCGCTGACTGTCGCCAAGGCGTATCAAACGCTGCAGGATGATGGCCATGTTCTCGTCAAACGCGGCGTGGGCATGTTTGTGGCCCCCGGCGCTGTGCAGGCGCTGAAGGTGCAGGAACGCGATATCTTCCTGAACAAAATCTGGCCCCGGATGCGCAATCTGATTGAACGGCTGGACATCGATATTGCTGATTTGATGGACCGCGAACCCGCCTGACATCTGGCAATCGGAGCCAAAGCGGCTATATCGCCCTTGTCTCATGGTTCTGAAACGTTTCTTCGCCCGCAAGGAAAGCCCTGCCCCGCCGCCTGCCGCACTCCCGGCCGGTAAACGGGTCTATGCGATTGGGGACATTCATGGGCGGGCCGATCTGCTTGACCAGTTGCTTGTAGAAATTCTTGCGGATGATGCGGCGCGCGGCGGCGCGGAGGCGCAGATCATCTTTCTGGGCGATCTGCCCGATCGCGGCCCCGGCTCCCGACAAGTGATCGAACACGCCATGGCGCTGGCCCAATCCAGCCCCGACACTGTCTTTATCAAAGGCAATCACGAGGAACTCTTGATCCGGGTGTGGGACGGGGATCGCGCGACGGCAGCGACCTTCCACCGCGCCGGAGGCCGCGAAACGCTGATCAGCTATGGCATCACAGCTGAGCAATATGACAGCTGGGACCTAGGCGAAGTGACAGACGCCACAACACGTGTTGTGCCCAAGGCGCATATCAATTTTCTGCGCGCCTTCCGTTCCTCTTATCGGCTGGGCGACTATTTCTTCACCCACGCCGGTGTCCGTCCCGGCATTGCGCTCGACGATCAGGACGAGACGGAC
>JBBATT010000302.1:0-3387 GCA_040398605.1 Chakrabartia sp. | reverse complement strand
CCTCCGCAGGCAGACAGGACCGAAACGGCAAAGGCAGCGGCGAGGATCTTGAATTTGTTCATGGTCCGGATAGCTTTGCTCTGCTACGCGGCGGCGTGCAAGGGACGATTTATCCGCACATTTTGGGGCGTACCGACATGAAAAAGTTCATCGCAACCATCCTCGCGGCCGTGCTGCTCTGGCCCGCTGTGGCCAGCGCGCAGTTTTCGGACGGCTATACGTTCCTGAAAGCGGTGCGCGACCGGGACGGCGCCAAGGCGACTGAGATCCTCAACAAGCCGGGCAATGTCATTGTCGACACCAAGGATATCTCGACGGGTGAAAGTGCGCTTCATATCGTTACCAAGCGGCGCGACACGACGTGGCTGTCCTTTCTGCTAGCAAAGGGCGCCAAGCCGGACGTGAAGGATGCGGGCGGCAACACGCCGCTCATTCTGGCGACGCAAGTTGGCTATGCCGAAGGCGCAGACCTGCTGCTCAAGCGGCGCGCGAGCGTGGATGCCATCAATTCTCGCGGGGAAACGTCTCTGATCTTGGCAACGCAGCAACGCGATGTCGCGATGGTACGCCTGCTCTTGGCCGCAGGGGCCAACCCAAACAGAACGGACCGGGCCGCTGGCATGTCCGCAATGGATTATGCCGCGCGTGACAGCCGCGCCGCTGTGATCTTGAAACTGCTGCAAGACGCCAAACCCGCCAAGGCAGCCGCCGGACCCGTCTGACAAAGAGCCCTGCTATCAGCCTAGATGTGCTCGCCGGAGAGCCGCTGGCAGATGAGATCAAGCTGATCGAGCGACGAATAGCCGAGCGTCACTGTGCCGCCGCGCGCACCATGGGCAATCTGGACTTTGAGGCCCAGAATATCGCCCAATTGGCGCTCCAGCGCCTCCAGATCCGGGTCGCGGCCGCCGCGGGCTTTCACAGTCGACTTCGCCCCGGCCTTGGCGCGTTTGGCCAACCGCTCGGTGTCGCGCACGGACAGGCCGCGCTCGATCACCTGTTTCGCAATGCCTTCGGGGTCCTCGCACTGAAGCAACGCGCGGGCATGGCCCATGGAGATGTCGCCCGACACAAGCCAACCATGAACGCGCATCGGCAGATTGCGCAGGCGCATCAGATTGGCGATGTGACTGCGGGATTTGCCGACAATCCGGCCCAGCTCTTCCTGGCTGTGGCCATATTCCTCGATCAGGCGGCGATAGGTCTCACCCTCTTCCCAAGCGTTGAGTTCTTCGCGCTGAATATTCTCAACCAGCGCAATTTCCAGCGCCGTCCGGTCGTCAAATTGTTTAACGATTACAGGGACTTGGTGAAGATGTGCCCGCTGCGCCGCGCGCCAGCGGCGTTCCCCTGCGACAATCTGATAATGCCCGCCCATGTCGCGCACGACGATTGGCTGGAGGACGCCCAGCGCCGTGATCGACTTGGCCAGTTCATCAAGCGCGGCATCATCAAAATTGCGGCGCGGCTGGTTGGGCAAAGGCTGCAGGTTGGTGACTGGCACAAGCCGCACCCCATCGGGCACGGCAACCCCGCCATCGTTGCGGCTTGGCACGGCGGTCGCCGTCTCGGTCTGGATTTCCCCCAAAAGCGAGGACAATCCGCGGCCAAGGCCCATGGGCCGCTTTTTCGGGGCCTGCTCTTCGCTCATGCGGCAACTTTCAATGCGGGCAGACGCCCGATAACTTCGCGGGCAAGCGCCATATAGGCCTCAGACCCGGCGCAACGATGATCATAGATCAACGCCGGCAACCCATGGCTCGGCGCCTCTGACAGCCGCACATTGCGCGGGATGACGGTTTCGAACACCGCGGTGCCAAGACAGGCGCGGACATCCTCCGAAACCTGCTCGGTCAGGCGGTTGCGACGGTCATACATCGTCAGAACAACGCCTAGGATGGTCAGCGACGGATTAAACTTGGCGCGAATCCGCTCAAACGTCTGCAAAAGCTGGCTCAACCCTTCCAGCGCAAAAAACTCGCATTGCAACGGCACGAGCAGCGATTGCGCGGCGACAAGCGCGTTGATCGTCAAGAGGCCGAGCGACGGCGGGCAATCGATGAGAACAACATCCCAGCGGCCCGCAGGGGCCGTATCGAGCGCGGACTTCAGACGCTGCGCCCGCTGGTCGACTTCGACGAGTTCAATCTCGGCGCCGGAAAGATCAACCGTCGCCGGAACCAGATCAAGCCGGGGGATTTTGGTTGCGACCACGGCCTCTGTCAGCGTGGCCGCGCCCATGAGCACGTCATAGCTGGAATTTTCGCGTTGGCTCTGGCCGACACCAAGCCCCGTCGACGCATTGCCCTGCGGATCGAGATCAATGAGGAGCACGCGCCAGCCAATCGCGGCCATCGCCGTTGCGAGATTGATCGCTGTCGTCGTCTTGCCGACGCCACCCTTTTGATTTGCAACAGTGATGCGGATCATCGTCTTGCGGCCTTCCTGACGCCCGTCGCTACAAGGATTGCAGCTTCAGAATCCGTCAAACTCGGTTTCACGTGAAACGTCCCTTGCCAGTTATGCTGTGCATTAGCCAGTTCGTCACGCGCAGAACGGCCTTTTGGCAGCAACCAGACCGTCTTTTGTGTGGAAAAGCTGTGGGCAAGATCAAACAGCGTGGGCAAAGGTGCAAAGGCGCGGGCGCTGATGACGGCGGCAGGGGCATGGCGCAGTGCCTGCACCTTGCAGCCAAAGACTTGTGCGTTTTGAAGATCTAGCTCTTCAATGACCCGATTGAGAAAGGCAATGCGGCCGCGCCGCTCCTCCACCAGATGGACAGGTCGATCCGAAAGGATCGCCACCACAATCCCCGGCATACCCGCACCTGCACCCAGATCAAGCCAATCGCACTCTCCAGCCTCCGATGCCAATGGGAGGAGCTGGGCCGAGTCGACAATATGCCGTGCCCAGAACACGTCGAAGGTGGAGCGCGCGATGAGGTTCTGGGTTTCAGCCCCCTCGAGCACCAGCGTCCGATAGCGGTCCAGCTTGTCGAGCGTTTCACGTGAAACATGGAGCGTCTCACGGAGCCAGTCTTGCGCTTCCTCCTCAGTCATGCCGCCACGCGCTTGGCCTGAACGAGGATCGCCGCCAAGGCTGTCGGAGTAATCCCACGCACCCGTTCCGCCGCGCCCAGAGTCGATGGACGGGCCGCCTGCAGCCGCTCAACCATCTCATTGGACAGGCCCGGTACGGCCGCAAAATCGACCGACGACAAGGGGATCTTGTCATTGGCTCGCATGGCACGCACCTCGGCTTCTTGTCGCGCGATGTACGGCGCATAGCGCGCATCTTCGATGAGTTCAGCCAGAACGGGGCGCGACACCGAAGCGAGCGCCGGGCAAAGTGCGATAAGGGCCTCTGGCTTGGTCTCGATGAAGCGCA
>JBBATT010000301.1:0-3390 GCA_040398605.1 Chakrabartia sp. | reverse complement strand
GTCATGCCAGCGCAGGCTGGCATCTTGTGCACCCGATCCGAGGAGACCCCAGCCTGCGCTGGGGTGACGGGCGAACTTATGACGGCGTGGAGGACTCCGCCTCGCACCCATGACAATCAGCTTCGCCCTGTTCGATCTGGATCGTCATATGGTCGATATCAAACCGGTCGTGCAGCACCGCGCCCAGCGCGCTCAAAAAGCCGTCGCCTGGAGGGCCGTCGGGCATGACGAGGTGTGCGGTCAGCACATTTTCAGTCGTGCTGCTGGGCCAGATGTGCAGATCATGCACACGCGCCACGCCGGGTTGGGCTACCAGCATTTCGGCCACGGCATCATAATCGATGCCTTCGGGCACAGCGCCCAGTGACATGGCAACTGATTTTGAAAGCAGGCGATAGGTTTGCCAGAAGATCAGCGCCGCGATGATGAGGCTCAACACCGGATCAATGAGGCTGACGCCGGTCCACAGGATCAACAGCCCGGCCACAACAACCGCGGCTGAGACCGCCGCATCCCCCACCATATGGAGGAAAGCACCCCGGATGTTGATGTCGCCCTTGCGTCCGCGTGCGAACAGCAGCGCCGTGACGCCGTTGATGACGATGCCGACAGCGGCCACCGCCATCATCACGGGGCCCGCCACCGGCTGCGGATCCGCAATCCGTTGGAGCGCCTCCAGCGCAATCGCGCCCAATGCGACCATCAGCAGCAGACCGTTCGCCATCGCTGCAAGAATGGAGGAACTGCGCAGCCCCCAGGTGTAGCGTTTCGTCGGCGGGCGGGCGGCGAGCTTTGCCCCACCCCAGGCAATGGCAAGACCCAGCACGTCCGACAGATTATGTCCGGCGTCCGACAGCAGCGCCGTCGAGTTCGCTTTCAGGCCATACACTACTTCAACCGCGACGAAGATGAGGTTGAGCGTAATGCCAATGGCAAAAGCGCGCCCGAAATCGGCATGGTGATGGTCGTGGTGGTGACCATGGTGGTGACCGTGGTCGTGATGATGATGCGCGCCTGACATGTGGTTCTTCCCTTGGCCTTCCCTTGGGCCTTCCCTTGGACCAGCCTTCCCTTGGCTCAGCCCACCCGCTAGCAGAAGCCCGCAATGTGATACTAGGACACGAATGTCGCTTCCCATCCACGCCGTGCTGCCTGATCTGCTCGCGCTATTGTCGCGACAGTCGAACGCCGTGCTCGTGGCGCCGCCGGGGGCGGGGAAGACGACGGCGGTTGGCCCTGCCTTGCTGACGGAGGGCTGGTGCACCGGCCGCGTCCTTTTGCTCTCACCGCGCCGCCTTGCCGCGCGGGCAGCGGCTGAACGCATTGCCGAACTGATGGGAGAGCCTGTCGGCCAGACAATCGGCTATGCCACGCGGATGGAAAGCCGCCAGTCGGTGGGGACGCGCTTGCTCGTGCTGACCGAAGGCATTTTCCGCAATATGATCCAGTCGGACCCGGAGCTGGCGGGCATCTCAGCCGTGCTGTTCGACGAAGTGCACGAACGCAGCCTTGATTCCGATTTCGGCCTCGCTTTGGCGCTTGATGCCCAAGCCGGGTTGCGACCGGACCTGCGGCTCATTGCCATGTCGGCAACACTCGATGGCGCGCGCTTTGCTCGGCTGCTCGATGCCCCTGTCATAGAGAGCGAAGGGCGGATGTTCCCGCTTACGCTGCGACACGTCGGCAGGCGTGCCGAAGCGCGGATCGAGGATGAGATGGCCGCCGTAATCCGCCGCGCGCTTGCCGAAGAGACAGGTGACCTGCTCGCCTTCCTGCCCGGTGTCGGGGAGATCGAACGGACGGCAGAGCGGCTGGAGGGCGTCGCCGCCCAAGTCCACCGCCTGCATGGCAGCCTTGACCCCGCCGAACAGCGTGCCGCGATCCGCAAGAGCGACGCCCGCAAAGTCATCCTCGCCACCTCCATTGCCGAAACGAGCCTCACCATTGATGGCGTCCGCATTGTCGTGGACTCCGGCCTCGCCCGTCGGGCCCGCTACGACCGCGCCGCCGGGATTGCGCGGCTTGTCACCGAACGCGTCAGCCAAGCCGCCGCCACCCAACGCGCCGGTCGTGCCGCACGCCAGCAGCCGGGCGTGGCCTATCGCCTTTGGGAGGAGGCCGCGACCGCCGGCCTTCCGCCCTATGACCCGCCCGAAATCTTGGAGGCTGACCTTTCCCCCTTGCTGCTCGATTGCGCCCTTTGGGGTGTGGCGGACCCAACCCAGTTGAGGTGGCTCGATGTGCCGCCACCCGCCGCTCTGTCGGAGGCGCGCACGCGACTGACGGCAATGGACGCGCTTGATGCCGATGGGCGCCCGACCGCGCATGGCACGGCCATTGCCCGCCTGCCGATGCCGCCACGCTTTGCGCATATGCTGCTTGATGCGGCCACACGCGGGCAGGCGGGGATCGCGGCGGAGGCTGCGGTGCTGCTGTCGGAACGCGGACTGGGCGGCAGTGACGTCGATCTCGACCGCCGCCTGTCGCGCTGGAGAACCGAACGCGGCAAACGCGCCGACGCCGCACGCACCCTTGCCCGTCGTTGGGCCAAACTGGCGGGTGGCGAAGCTGGTTCCGGCGATCCAGATGCCCTCGCCGAGGTTATCGCCATTGGCTTCCCCGATCGCGTCGCCAAACGCCGCGATGCCTCAGGCGAAAACTGGATCAGCGCGGGCGGGCGGGGCTTCCGGCTGGACCCGGCCCATCCTCTCGCGCGGCGGGATTGGCTGGCGGTGGCCGACATTCAGGGCGCCGCATCCGGCGCGCGGATCCTGTCCGCTGTCGAGATTGACCTCGCCACCGTTGAACGCCTGTTCGCCGACCAAATCCGCACCGGCGCGAATATCCGGTTTGACCCTGCAACAAGCGGCGTGAAGACGGAGAGCGGACGGCATCTCGGCGCGATCACCATCGCCAAGGGTCAGGACGCCAAGGCCGACCCCCAAGCCATCAGCGCGGCCTTGGCGGACGGCGTGCGGGACCATGGCCTGTCGGCCCTGCGCCTGCCCGACGCCTGTGAACGTTTGCGCCAACGCGCGGACTGGGCGGGGCTAGAGTCGCTCACCGACGACGCGCTGTTGGCTTCGCTGGACGATTGGCTGGCTCCTTTGCTGTCGGGCAAACGGCGCCTGACGGATGTTGACGAAGGCGCCATGCTAGGGGCGATCAAAGGGGTGCTCGGTTGGGAGGGTCAACAGCAGGTGGACCAGCTCGCCCCGGCGCACTTCACATCGCCCGCGGGCACGACCCACGCCATTGACTATGCCGCTGACGCTGGCCCCACAGTGGAGCTGCGCGTGCAGGCGCTGTTTGGCCTCGCCGTCCATCCCGTCATCGGGCGCAACAAGGTGCCGCTCGTCCTCTCGCTCACCTCGCCTGCCGGTCGCCCCA
>JBBATT010000300.1:0-3405 GCA_040398605.1 Chakrabartia sp. | reverse complement strand
AGGTTTTAGATCCTCCCCCATCGGGGGAGGTGGCAGCCCGCAGGGCTGACGGAGGGGGCGTCGGGTGCATGCTGCATTCCTCAGTATCGCACCCAGACCGGCTCCCCCTCCACCATGCTGCGCATGGTCAACTTATCCGCCAGCTTGCCCCCGGCAAACTGCCTGATTGCGTTCCCCCGATGGGGGAGGATTTGGAACCTCAGCGCCCCCCCCGCGCTCAGGCTGAGCTTGTCGAAGCCCCTCTGCGTCCTTTGCGTCTCTGCGCGAACCTGACTGCCTTGACGCCAATGGATCCTGAACCAAGTTCAGGATGACGGTTAAAGGGGGTGCCTTTCCCCCTCCTGTCATTCCCGCGTAGGCGGGAACCCAGGGTCACTGTCTTTGCCGGTCTTGCGCCTGAGGTGTTCATGGATCCCCGCCGTCGCGGGGATGACGATGGGCGGGGTGCGTCGTCAGGACATCACCCTCTCCCCCGAGCCAAAGCCCGCAACGCCCGTCATGTCATAGGCAATGGCGTAAAAACCGGCGGCTGTGTCTGCCCGATCATCAGGGGTTCCGCCAAGTATAAGGGAGTCACTTGTAATCTCGGCTTTACCGAGGCGGCCAGACGCAGATAAGCCCAACAAGCCCTGACCATATCCCCGGTTGTAAGAATCCATAGACAGGATCGCCAGAAACAGATCACGATTCATTTCGATGCTCCGCGAACAAAGTCCCAAATGCCAACGACGCCGTTCTCATTGGGGTTAGACTTGCCGTCCCAATTAAAAAAACCCTTCGCGTCCGTTTTAGGCAACCGTTTCTCAATCCCCGTGGTCACTTCGTCTTTGGTGACCTCGACGGTGATGCGTTTGAGGGTGACGCCCGGCCCGAAGCTGGCGGCAAGGTTTGCGGGGTCGACGCGCTGCACCGATGTGGGATCGGCCGGATCGGCAAAGGTGACGAGCAGCGGGTATAGGCGCTGCGGCAAATCCAGTTTCACGCCCGCATCCTGAGCGGCTGCGCGTACCTGCATCAGATCCATCTGGGACACATCCCATGCCGGGCCAGATGGCCCGACGTCGCGCAGCGCTTCAAACAGCAGCCGCGTTTGATAGCCTGCCGCATCGCCTTGCGCGCCATCAGCACCGCGCAGCAGCGCAAACAAAGTCCGCCCGCTACCTAAATCGACCGCCGCCGCTTCACCTTTCAAGGTGAACGTCGTGCCCGATGCATCGCCCCAGCTTTTGCCCTCGCGCACTTCGGTTTCGACAACCGAACTGCCGGTGCGCAGGCCATTGGGCGTTTCCACCTCTACCGTAATCTTCTGCCGCAACCGGTCCGACGGCCAGATAAGCCCACATCCCGAAAGCAACGCGGTCGCACCGCCCGCCATCAGCCCAAGCACACCCCGCCGCGCCATATGATGTCCCGTCATCTGTCCCCAACGCTCCCCACACGCCGCCTCCCGCAGCGGCGGGTCCTAAGATAACGCCAAAATCTAAACAAAGCGCTGTGATGGCGGTCACGGGGGTGGGGGAGATATTGTTCACGCGGAGACGCGGCGGCGCGGAGGGTTTGGCGCATCACTCCCACCTCGTCATGCTGAACTTGGTTCAGCATCCATGCCTCACGGGTGGAGATAGTCTCGCAGGTTGGAGGCTATGCCCGCGATCACGGCATGGATCCTGAAACAAGTTCAGGATGACGAAAGTTGGGGGTCAGGAGGCCGGTACCGTGCCCCCCCCCCCGCGCTCAGGCTGAGCTTGTCGAAGCCCCTCTGCGCCTCCGCGCCCCCGCGTGAACCAGACTGCCGCGACGCCAATGGATGCTGAACCAAGTTTAGGATGACGATAGGTCTGTGGGGGGACAGTGGTCGGGACCGCAGCAAGCCCCGCTGCATCCGAGGGTTAAATAGCCTTTTCCCAGCGCGGCCCATCGTCCGTTTTCAATGCGACCACTGCGGAGGGAATTAACTTCGTATCAACCAAATTCCTTCATGAGGGGTCCAACTTGATTTGTGGGGGAACCGAAATGGACCGCTACGGGACCTACGGCCAACAAGACGATGATGATGTGTACGATCTGACGCAGGACGCGGCAGTCGAGGCCCCGCCGGTGATCGGCTCGGACGAACGCCGCATGCATGTGCGCGCCTATAATTATTGGGCGTCGCTGCTCCATGGCCGCACTTATCCGTCGATCGAAGATCTTAATCCTGAAAATCTGTCAGATTTCGGGCCGCATTCTGTGTTGCTGGATTTCTCCACCGGCGGCGACAATCCGGCGATTGCCTATCTGGGTGGCAAGCTGCGCGAAGAGTGCAATCTGTCGAGCGATGTTCAGACGGTGGATGACGTGCCGTCCCGCTCGCTCATTTCGCGTCTGACCGACCATTATTTGCAGATCATCGCCAACAAAGCGCCGATTGGTTTTGAGGCGGAATTCATCAACCACCGCGGCAACAACACCTTGTATCGCGGCATTTTGATGCCCTTTTCGTCCGATGATGACACCATTGATTTCATCTATGGCGTCATCAACTGGAAGGAAATCGCCGACGAAGCGCTGACCAACGAACTGAACGATGCAGTTGAGCAGGCGCTGGCGCAACATCCGGTCCGCCATGCGCCGACAGCGCCCGTCTGGGCCGATGGCCCGAGTGCAGCCATCGTCGATGAAGAGATCGACGAAGAAGACGATTTTGACGAAGAGCTTGTGGGTCTCGATGGCAGCGAAGGCCTGGGCGATCTCCTCTGTGCCGCGCGCAACGGTGCGGATATTGCCAAGCATGCCGAAGGCCGCAGCCGTGCCAAGCTGTATCGCGCGCTTGGCCTTGCTTATGATTTCGCGCTCGTGGCGGATGCCCGTCCCGATGAATATGCAGAACTGCTGGCGGACAGTGGCCTGAAGGCGCAGGATCGCGCGCCGATGACGCCGATTGTGAAGCTCGTTTTCGGCATTGATTATGACAAAACCCGCCTGGCAGAATTTGGCGCGGCGCTGAGCTATGCCCGCAAGCAGGGTCTTGGCGTTGGCGCCTTTACCGGCTGGCTTGAAAGCTTTCCCGGCGCGCTGAAGGGCATTGTGTCGGCGGAACGCGCCGAGCGTCGCCCGGACCGCAAGGTGCGTGTGGCAGAGCCTGTCAATGTCGACCGCGCCCGCACCATGCCCGCACTGGGGGTGATCCAGTTGGAAGCCGATTCGGAGTTTATAATCCTCGTTGCCCGCAAAATTGACGACGGCCATGTCGCTGTCATTGGCCGTGCCGGTGATGACGCACTGGTGGATCGGGCGCTCCGTTCCCTCTAAGTGTTTGGTTAGCAAAGCCTTTAAAACCGCCGTTTCCGTGCTTGAGATGCCTTGGTCGCAGGCGCATACCCTGTCCGCATGACGCGCCTTGGGCGCACCCAAAATCATGTGAGA
>JBBATT010000299.1:0-3423 GCA_040398605.1 Chakrabartia sp. | reverse complement strand
GTCGGACATGTTATCACTGTAAACATAAGGCGACTCGTCGTCAAAGGCGAAAGGGCCAAAAATGACCAGCGCTGTGGAAACCGCAATCCGATCCTTGGTGACCAAAGGGGTCATGCAAATTGCCGAGTTTAACCGCGACAGGCTGAAGGAGCTGGCAGCGCCGCATCCTTTCCTGACTGGGGTCCATACCCCCATGTCCGACGAACGGACCTTGACCGACCTCACCGTGACAGGGACCATCCCTGTGGATTTGGACGGGCGGTACATCCGCATCGGGCCCAATCCCGCCGCGCCGCCAAATCCGGCCAGCTATCATTGGTTCTTAGGCGACGGGATGGTTCACGGCGTGCGGCTGCGCGACGGCAAGGCCGAATGGTATCGCAACCGCTGGATCAAGAGCACGGCGGTGACGGCATCATTGGGCCTGCCCTTGGCCCCCGGTCCACGCGGCAAATCCGGTGACACCGTCAACACCAACGTCCTCGGCCATGCCGGGTCAATCTGGGCCTTGGTTGAAGCGGGCGGATTTCCCGCGCGCCTTGACGAGAATCTTGAAACGATTGCCCATGATCCTTTTGACGGATCCCTCAAAGGCAGCTTTACGGCCCATCCGCACCTTGACCCTGACACAGGTGAGATGCACGCAATCTGCTACGAAGGGACAGACCAAAACAGCATTCGCCATGTCGTTGTCGGCAAAGACGGGCGCGTTCGCCGCGAAGAACCGATCCAAGTGCAGCATGGTCCTTCAATCCATGACTGCATGATCACCGCGACCTACGTTATCATCCTTGATCTGCCCGTCACGTTCTCCATGAAGCGGTTGCTGTCCGGTTTTAAGTTTCCTTATGCATGGAACCCGTCCCATCAGGCTCGCGTCGGGCTTCTCCCGCGCGAAGGCACAAATGACGACGTCATCTGGTGCGACGTGGACCCCTGCTATGTCTTCCACCCAAGCAACGCGTATGAGACGCCTGAGGGCAAGGTCATCTTAGATGTCTGTGCGCATCGCACGATGTTTGCAGAAAGCACGCAGGGGCCGGATTCGGACGCTTGTCCGCTGGAGCGCTGGACCATCGACCCCGCCGCAAAGTCTGTCGTCCGTAAGGTCCTCGATACGGACTCTCAGGAATTCCCCCGCCCCAATGAGCAGATGATCGGCAAGCCCTATCGCTTCACCTACACGCTGGCTTTGCCGCAAGGGCGGGACCCCGCCTTCGTCAGCAGCACGCGTATCTTCAAGCAAGATCTGGTGGATCAGGCACGCGAAGTCCATGATTTCGGTGTCGGTCATATTCCGGGAGAATTTGTCTTCGTGCCCCGCGCCGGAGGCAGCGAGGAAGATGATGGCTGGCTCTTGGGCTATGTCATCGACACCGCCACGGATACGACTGATCTCGTCATTATCGATGCCCGCAATTTTGAAGGGCCACCGGTCGCCTCTATCCACATCCCACACCGCATACCGCCGGGCTTTCACGGCAATTGGATTCCGAGCGAGTAACCACCCTCCCCTGTTCGGAATGAGCCTGTCGATACGGCGCCACCTTGGTCAATCAGCGTCCAAGATGTCGCCCGACAGGCTCAGGGTGATCTTTCAAAAGCACACGCCTGTTGTTTGCACCGCCTGTCCGTCGACGCGCGGGTGGACATCAGCCCGCAATTGCGGTCCCATTTGATCAGCATGTGGAAGGCGCGGCAATTCTACCGCACCTTCAGTGGCCCCAACTTCAACCCGCCACTGCCCAGACTTTCTCCAAGCGGCGATGCGCAGCGCGCGCGCCACTGCTGGGCGCTTCGTCCAGCGTAAACCGCTCCGTTGCCGAGGCGATCGACGCGCCCTGATCCGCAACACTCGTTGTCGCCGCAGATGTTTCCTCCACCAGAGCGGCATTTGCCTGCGTAATCTTGTCGATGTCGGAAACGCTCTCATTCACCTGCGCAAGCGAGGCCGTCTGATGGGTTGCTGTCTTGCTGGTTTCGGTGAGGATCTTGCTCACTTCAACAACGCCGCCCGCGATCCGATCAAGAACGCCGCCTGCTTCTCCAACAAGACGCACGCCGTCCGACACATGGCCTGCACTGACCTCGATGATCTGCTTGATCTCATTCGCCGCTTCTGCAGACCGCTGCGCCAAGGCGCGCACTTCGCTGGCGACGACTGAGAAGCCTTTGCCGGATTCGCCCGCGCGCGCCGCTTCAACGCCGGCGTTAAGGGCCAACAAATTGGTCTGGAAGGCAATGCCGTCAATAAGAGACACAATTTGCGTGATCTGCGAAGACGAGCTCTCAATCGCGCCCATTGCCGTTACCGCACGGCCAATGACATCCCCGCCGGTTTCGGCATCGCTTCGCGTGCGATTGACCGCGACAGAGGCGACCTGAAGCTGTTCGGCATTCTCCCGCATGCTTACGGTCACCTGCTGCATGGCCGCAGCCGTTTCCTCAATCGTCGCTGCCTGACGTTCTGTCCGGCTTGCGAGATCCTGCGTGCCAGAGCGAATTTCCTCCATGGCCGTCGACATGGAAGCTACGCCGCCCACAACGGTCGTCATCGTCGAAGAGAGGGCATCCATTGCGCCATTAAAGTCACGCTCAGCGCGGGCATATTCCTGTGGCAATCCAGACAGGCGGACAGTCAGGTTGCCCTGCGCCAGTTGCGACAGCGCATCGCTCATGCGCGCCAAAGCTCCATCGCGGGCTTTCTCTTCAACCTCAAAATAGGTCGAAAGTGCGATCTCCATATCGAGCAGTGAGGCCTGCACCATCACCGCAACGTCCTTGGCGAGGCGACGACGCCATGGAAGCAGAGACAATATGCCGGGGGCAATCGCCTTCTCAACAGCCGTCCCAAGGATCATGGCATAGCTGCCCACAAACCATTTCGGTTCAAGCCCAATCTTGGCATGGACATGGCCAATCTTTGTGGCGCGGCCAAAATACTCTTCTGTCGGGCCTTCGGCAAAGAGCCGCATCCAATGTTGCCTCAAGAGGCTGATCGCACCACGCGTATGTTCGGCATCGCGGAAAAAGCCCGACAGACGCGGGTTAGTGGCAATTTTGATCGAAAGCTTTTCGAGCGCGCCATCGAGCGGGCGCTTCAATCGTCTAGCAATTCTGCGAAACCGTGAAACCTCTCCCGACAGCTGATAATATTCAAGGCGTGCCGTAAAGTCGGGATTCATAGGCAATTCCGGTTCAATGAAGACAGACGAAACGTCTAACGACCGACTGATGCCAAGGTTTAGCCAGAAGGACGCTTCCATCCACATTTTGAGCGAACGGCTTCGAAAAACTGTGTCGCCGGCAATCTACGCAAAAGCGACGCTTGTTGCTCTAAAAGCGTGAAAACCTTGCGCTTGGCGGCATTTTTCCCCATGGGCAGCGCATTATGACGCAGAACTGGACCCCCGACAGCTGGAC
>JBBATT010000298.1:0-3429 GCA_040398605.1 Chakrabartia sp. | reverse complement strand
ATCAGATCGTGGCATCCGGTTGACGCCCGGCGAACTCGTTGGCGGCGCGGCGTCGCGCATTGAAAACGGTCTGGCCGCACTGCCGATCGTTGGCGATATGGTGCGCGGCCGGGCGCGCGAGGGCGTCGAAAGTCTCAACAGCGCGGTTTACCGTGACGTGCTGGCGCCGCTCGGCACGCGCTATCAAGGGCTGTTCAACCGAGGCAATCATCGCGTTGGCAATGAGGCTGTGGCCGAAATCAGTGACATCCTCGAGCGTCGTTATCAGGCGGTGGTGCCACGGCTGACGGCTGCCGTTGATAATCAGGTGATTACCGAGGCGCAGGCCATCGGTCGGCATTTGCCTGGTAGCGTGCTGCCGGAGTATCGCGACGCGGTGCGCCGATACGTCGACAGCGTGCTAGACCCGACAACCGACACGATCACGGGCGCCCGGCTGCATGACACATTCCGGTCGTTGCGTGAGGCTGGCGATCGGCTGCGGCGGTCTAATGCCAATCCGTGGCACCGCGAGTTAGGCGACGCGTTGCATGAACTGCGTGACACGCTGATGCGGTCTGCGGAGCGCCACAGCCCGCCGGCAGACGTAACCCGGTTCCGCAACATCAATTCCGCTTATGCTCGGTTCGTGCGGCTGCGTGACGCGGCCAGCCGGGTGACATCGGATGAGGGCGTGTTCAGTCCGGCGAACCTGCATAGCGCGGTGCGCGCGGCTGACGCGAGCGCGGGCAAAGGGAACGTCGCTCGAGGAACCGCGCTGATGCAGGACGTTTCAGGATCGGCACGCGCGATCATGACACCCAAGGGCGGCGGTTCGCTGACTGCCGAACGCCTCGGTCTGTTCGGCGCGATCACGCAGCCAGCGGCGGCGCTCAAGGGTGCGGCGGCTGCTGCGCAACTGGCTGCATTGTACAGTCGGCCGGGCGCGCGAGCATTCCAGTATGCGGCCACAGCCAGCCCACGCACGCGTGCGGCGCTGCGGCGGGCGGCCGAACGTACAGGCGTAATGATGGGCGGTCCGGCCGGTGCCGCCGCAGATGAGGCAATCGGATGGTAACGACACCCAACAAGGGTTACGAACTTATCGTGACCGGTGCGGAAGTGAACACATGGGGCGATAAGCTCAACAGCAACGTTTTCACGTTCGTTGACAGCAATCTTGGTGGTGTCGTTACGAAATCACTGACGAATGTGCAGGTCGATTTGAGCGCCACGGAAAGCCAAGCGTTGCGGCTGGTGCTGAACGGCACGCTTACCGGCAATGTGCTGGTGACGACGCAGGCCGTGGGCATGACGATCATTGAGAACGCATGCACCGGAAATTTCACGGTGACATTCCAGAAAAACGGCGTCGGTGTGGCCGTGACGATCCCGAACGGCACAAACAATCTGGTGACGACCGGCGCCAGCGGCAACCCGGCGGTGGTCGGTGTCGATTTTCCGGCCGGAACGCGCATTCCATTTCAGCAGACGACGCCGCCAGCCGGTTATACGAAAGATACAGCCACATCGGGTCTGAATAACTCGGCGATGCGACTGGTCACCGGCACCGTAACGACCGGCGGCAGCGTCGATTTCACCACCGCACTTGCCAGCCAGACGCCCACCGGCACCGTGGGAAACACCACGCTCGACATCACGCAGATACCGGCGCACAGTCATACTTTGTTCGGGGAACGAACGGATTGCGGCGGCGGCACCGGTAGCGCGTTACGAGGGCCGGCCGGTGGTTTTAGCGGTTCCCCTTCAACAAGCAGCACAGGCGGCGGCGCGTCCCACACCCACGGGCTGACGATGAATGCAATCAACCTGGCTGTGCGCTACTTCGATTTTGTAATTGGCGTGAAAGTCTAGCCATGCAGCGACCACGGGCGATTGCGGGGCTCACATGTCCACTGTGGCGCAAGGATGTCAGCAAGGTCTGTCACACCTGCGCGTGGTTTAGCCACATCGAAGGCGTGAACCCGCAGACCGGGGCGCGTGTGGATGAATGGATGTGCGCGATGAACATGCAGGTGCTTGCCACGCTCGAGGCTGCAAAAGCAGCCACAGCCGGCGGCGCGGTGACACAGGAATTGCGCAACGATCTGCAATCAGAGCGAAAATCACAGACGCGTTTGCTTATGTCACGGCCCATCGGTCTTAGTGATGACCGACAAGCCGTTATGATCCATGATAAAACCCCGCGTCAACTCATCGGGGATTCTCATGGACAACGAGCTTTATGCGATTCAGAAGAAACTTCGTGACCTTGGTCACGATCCAGGCCCCATCGATGGCGTGTGGGGCGCGGAAACGCGGCGCGCGATTGCCGCACATCTCGGCATCACGGCGGCGGCAGGCGGCCGAAAACCTGGCAGTGAGGCGGTCGATGCGCCGTGGCTTGAACTCGCGCGCCAGCAGATCGGCGTGAAAGAAACGCCCGGCGCGGGAAGCAGTTCCGATATCGTCGGCTATTTCAAAGCGGCGGTCGGCCACACCTACGCCGATAGTGTGCCGTGGTGTGCGGCATTCGCGGGCGCGATGCTCGAGGAAACGGGATATAAAGGAACGGGCTCACTGATGGCGCGTTCCTACCTCGACTGGGGAACGCCGCTCAACAAGCCGCGCCGTGGCGCTGTGGTCGTATTCAAGCGGGGCGCGCCGCCAAGCGGTCACGTCGCGTTCGTTGACGAATACACCTCAAGCGTGGTGAAGTGCATCGGCGGCAATCAATCCGATGCGGTGACGCTGGCGTCTTTCTCGCGTGCGTCCGTGCTCGGTTACCGTTGGCCAAGCGAGGCAGCGGCATGATGGCGGGGGATTACATGAACGGCCAGCAGGCGCAACAGCAGCAACCGGCCGCGCTGACGACTGACACGCCGATTGCATATTACCAACCAATTGCGATTACACCCGGCACGATCAAATGGGTGATAGGCGCCGTGGTCGGAATCATCGGATTTTTGGCGTCGGCGCCGGTTGCCGAACGTTACCTGAACCCGGCAAAACAATCCGATCTGGAAACGCTTGCGCGGGTGGTGCAGGTGATCCAAACCGGGCAAGCCGAAAGCCGGGAAGCGCTCAACCGTTTGACGCTGGCAGTGGATAATCTTGCGGGCATTGTGACGGAGATCAAGCAGGCAAAAAACGCCGCAACGAAACTAAAAATCCGTTAACAATTTGGGATAGCGGGGGCATTGTCTGGGTGTAGGGTTTCGCCCCTTTAATAGCGTTTCTTGTGCCCGATTCGACTAAGCCGACATCTAGCTCCCTGGATGTCGGCTTTTTCGTGTGCGCATGAAAAAACCCGGCAACGCGATACGGTGCCGGGTTCAAACTCACGCAACGCTTACTGATTTCAGAACAGCTTGGGCAGATCGACGCCACCGAACTTGTACTGGATGCCGACAAGCACCTTGTCTTCGTCCAGCGTATCGGTGACCTTCA
>JBBATT010000297.1:0-3436 GCA_040398605.1 Chakrabartia sp. | reverse complement strand
CATTCTTCTTCCTGAGCCGCAGAAAGCCAGTCCTGCATGAAAGGATGGTTCAGGACCGCATCCATATAGGCCTCGGCAAAACGGGCGACGGGAATGGAATAGGTGACAAGGCGGGTCACGACGGGCGCAAACATAATGTCTGCGGCCCCAAAGTCCCCAAATAGAAAATCGCCTTCACCCCCAAAGCGCGCGCGGGATTGGGCCCAAATCTCCATCAGGCGGGCAACGTCCTTTTTAACCTCTGGATCAAGCGGCGCTGGGGGATAAACTCGTCGCGTATTCATCGAATGCAAGCGGCGCAGGTTCATGAAGCCGGAATGCATTTCGGCTGACATGGAGCGTGCCATCGCCCTAGCCGCTTCATCCTGCGGCCAGAACTTATCGCCGCCCGAACGCTCATTCAGAAATTCAAGAATGGCCAGACTGTCCCAAACGGCAATGTCGCCGTCCCATAAGATGGGCACCTTGCCGGAGGACGGCGCAAAATCTTCGCTTTCGCGGCGTTGGCCCCAGTCCGCATCATAAAGCGGAACGACGATTTCCTCGAAGGGGAGGCCAGACTGCTTGGCCGCGAGCCAACCGCGCAGCGACCAACTGGAATAGGTCTTGTTGCCGATGAAAAGCTTGAGCATGTCTGCTCCATAACCGCCGGAACAGGGCAAAGTCGAGCAGGAACCGGCTGGTGGCTAAGTGTTTATCGCCTCAAGCACAGCAGCCCGTAATTCCGGCAGGCCCATACCCTTTTCGCTCGACGTCTGGATGATGTCGGGATGCGCGGCAGGGCGCTTGCGGACGTCTTCTGCCGTCTTCTGCGTCACTTCTGCAAGGGCGCTGGCCTTGATTTTGTCGGCCTTGGTCAGGATGATGCGATAGCTGACGGCAGCGGCATCCAGCATGTCCATAACGTCGGTGTCGACGTCTTTGATGCCGTGACGGCTGTCGATCAGGACGAGCGCACGCTTCAAAACCTGACGGCCACGCAGATAGTCATTCACCAGAAAGCGCCACTTTTTGACGATATCCTTGGGCGCTTCGGCAAAGCCGTAGCCTGGCATATCGACCAGCCGGAATTGCAACGGTTCTCCGACATCGAAGAAGTTCAGTTCTTGCGTGCGGCCGGGCGTGTTCGAGGTGCGCGCTAAGGCGTTGCGGTTGGTAAGCGCGTTGATCAGCGAGGACTTGCCCACGTTGGAGCGTCCCGCAAACGCGACTTCATTCACATCTGCGTCAGGCAGGAACTTCAGGTCCGGCGCGGATTTGAGAAAGGCGATGGGCCCGGAGAAAAGCTTCCGGGCCGTCTCGATCTGATCGTCAGTAAAGGTCACGCTTTTTGCGCTTCTTTCATCGCCGGATGGCGGCTGTACAGGAACTTCTGCTGGGCAATGGTCAGCAAGTTGTTGACCACCCAGTAAAGCTGCAAGCCCGCCGCAAACGGAGCCATCATGAACATCATGACCCAAGGCATGATCGAAAACACCTGCTGCTGGACAGGGTCAACCGGTGCGGGGTTGAGCTTGAATTGCATGTACATGGTAATGCCGAGCAAGATTGGCAGAACGCCCAGCGCTATCATAGAGGGCGGCGTGAAGGGCAGCAGGCCGAACAGGTTGACCGGCGTGAGCGGGTCAGGCGCGGACAGATCGTTGATCCAAAGCGCAAACGGCTGGTGCCGCATTTCGATGGTCAACAGCAGCACCTTGTAGAGTGCATAGAAGACTGGGATTTGAATGAAGATCGGAAGGCAGCCCGCCATCGGGTTGATCTTTTCCTTCTGGTACAGCTCCATCATGGCCTGCTGCTGCTTCTGCTTGTCGTCTTTATAACGCTCTTGAAGCGCCTTTACCTTGGGCTGAACGACACGCATCGCCGCCATGGAGGCGAACTGCCGCTGGGCAATGGGGAACATGGCCAGCTTGATGGTCAATGTCAGCAGGATGATGGCGACACCAAAATTCTTCACCAGTTTGAACAAAGTGTCGAGCAGATAGAAGATCGGCTTTGCGAACATTTTGAACCAGCCCCAGTCAATCGCATTGCCGAACTGCTGGATGCCGAGCTTGTCCATATAGCTGTCGAGCACCGGCACTTCCTTGGCACCTGCAAAGAAGTGGGTCCTCACAGAGTTGGTCTGGCCGGGGGCTACGACCGTGTTGTCGAGCGCATAATCGGCCTGATAGGCGCCGCCGCCCTTGCGGAATCCGGCGTCCATGTGCGCCTCTGGTGCAGGTGCCATGGCCGTCAGCCAATAGGTGTCACCAAAGCCAAGCCAGCCACCTGTGGATTTGAAGCGCTGGCCCGCCGTGCCTTGTTCGTCGAGGTCGGTATAATTCACGTCATAGTTCGTCGCATTGTCGAACGTGCCGATGGGGCCGACATGGATGGTCCAACTGTCAACGTCATGGCGTGGGCCGGCGAGTGCACTTGACTGGCCCACTGTAGCAAAGCCCCGGTTGATATAGCCAAAGGGACGAACGGCGAGGGGGCTTGCGCCCTTGTTGACGATGCTTTGGTCAACGGTGAACATATAGTCCTCGTCAACCGAAAGCCCGATCTGGAACAACTGACCCTGCCCATTGTCCCAACTGAGCGTGACCGGCGAGGACGGTGTCAGCTTCGCCGCGCTTGCCGTCCAGACAGTATTCCCATCGGGGAATGTACCGCCGGTGCCCGTCCAGCCGAATCCCGCAAACTGGCTATGTTCCGTGCCCAATGGGGAAAGGATGCGGACGGGCGGCGAATCCTTCTTCACCGTCAACGTGTGCCGCGGCAGAATCAGGTCATCGAAACGCGCGCCCTTCAGGCTGATCGAGCCTTTCAGCTTCGGCGTTTCAACGGAGATACGGCCGCTTTCGTTAAGGACGGCATTCACGTCGCGTGGCTTTGCAATGGCTGGCGTCGCTGTGGCTGTCGGCACGCCTGCCGCAGTGGTTTGCGCGGTCTGCGTGGCTGCAGGCGGGGCCTTGGGCTGCGGGAAGAACTTCTCACCAAGATAGGTCCAGCCAAACAGGACAAGCGCCGACAGCAGGATAGCCAGCACGAAGTTGCGATTCTCGCTCAACTCAATTCCCCAATAAACTCACGGCACCGGATCATAGCCTTGGCCGCCCCAGGGGTGGCAGCGCAAGATACGACGGACGGAAAGCCAGCTTCCTTTGAGCGCGCCATAGCGCCCCAAGGCCTCGATTGCATAGGCCGAACAGGAGGGTTGATACCTGCAGGTCGGGGGTAAAATTGCAGAAGGACCCCACTGCCACGCTTTTGCGAGCCAGATGAGCAGCCGCGCGATCATTCCGCGACCTTCGCCAATGCTTTGGTTAGATCGTTCCGCAGCTTTGCAAAATCCCGTTCAACCGCGCTGTTGCGACCGATAAGAACATGGTCTGCCCCGGCGATGCCTGCGTGGGGAAGGAGTTCCCGTGCAAGTTCCCGAAAGCGG
>JBBATT010000296.1:0-3436 GCA_040398605.1 Chakrabartia sp. | reverse complement strand
CGGCATAAGCATCAACGCGCGCGCGCTGGCCGAACGGATCAAGCCCCGCGACAATCCAAGCGCCTGTCGCCATGCCCTTGAGTGCCTTGGGGTCTGGCCCCTGCACACCGAGCACGATGTCGGCGCCTTTCAGCACTTCTGCGGCCTTGCCGACCGTCGCACCTGCTGCTGCATAGTCGGCATCGGCAATAGAGGCGCCTGCCCCTGCGCCAGCTTCCACAGAGACCTCGGCGCCCAGCGCGATGAATTTCTTCACCGTTTCAGGCGTCGCCGAAACGCGCGTTTCCCCTGCTGCCGTTTCGCGCAGGACGGCGAGTTTTGTCACTTTAGTTGGAAATGAGAAAAATGACGAGCGCGGCGAGGAGCGCCGACGCGATTGTGCCCCACTTCAGCATGTTCATCACGCCTGCGAAGGTTGTCTCATGCGCTTTCATATCGTTGTTGCTGGCCATTTCTTCTTCTCCCGTTGACTCTTGAGCCTCCGCTTTAATGGCGGATGAACTGCGTCTCAAGTCTCCATTCAGCTTTCCGGTCTTAAGTGGCCGGTGTGTCGGTTGTCACAGGTTTAAGGCCATATTTACGCTTATTGTCTAAAAACGTCCGAAATCGGGACAGAATCTCAGGGGGCACAATGACGCCAACGGGCATGCGCATGGTCATGCTGATCGACGATGAACCGGCGCAGCAGCGGCTGGTGTCGGCGCTCGCGGCGCGTGCAGGCTGGCGCACGATCTTCGCCGCCGACTCTGAAACCGCCATTGCGCATCTGGGCACCCGCGATGGGATGATGTTTGATGCGGTCCTTATCGATCACTCCATGTCGAATGATGAGGCGGTGGCCCTGATCCGCGAGATCAAAGCGCGGCGGCAGTTGCTTCCCATTCTCATGCTCACGCCGGTCAGCGATGTTGGCATCGCGGTGGAGGCCATGCGGGCTGGCGCCACGGATTTCCTTGTTAAGCCAATTGCGCCTGACCGGTTGATCGCCGCGCTTGATGCGACATTGGATGAGCGCGTGGCATCCGGCGAACTGCGTCCACTCACCGAAAAAATCTCAGCGACACTCGGTTTTGAGGACATTGTCGGTTCCTCGCCTGACTTCCGCGCCGCACTTGCCATTGCGGCGAAGGCGGCGCGCTCCCGCCTGCCGATCCTCATTGAAGGGGAGCCGGGTGTCGGCAAGGAAGTGGTGGCCGAAGCCGTCCACGCCGCGTCGCCACGCTCCAAGCGGACACTGACGACGGTCAATTGCGGGGCGATCCCCTCTAACCTCATCGAATCGCATCTCTTCGGGCATGAAAAGGGCGCTTTTGCGGGGGCCTTTGCCCGCCATGTCGGCAAGGTGATTGACGCTGATGGCGGCACGCTGTTCCTCGATGAGGTTGGCGAACTGTCCATGGGCGCGCAGATCAAGCTGCTCAGCTATCTTCAGACAGGTGAGTTTTTGCCGCTTGGCGGCCGCCTGCCGCAAGAGGCCGATGTCCGCATTGTCGCTGCCTCTAATTCCAAACTGCTTGAGGCCGTCGAAGCCGGGACCTTCCGTGAGGATCTGTATTACCGGCTGAACATCGTCCAGCTCACCATCCCGCCGCTGCGGGAACGCTTGGGCGATATTCCGGCCCTGTCGCGCCATCTGCTGACGCGCATCGCCAAGCAGCCGGGTCTGCGGGATTTGGGCATTACCGATGCCGCGATGGAATTGCTCGTCAGCTATGATTGGCCGGGCAATGTCCGCCAATTGCAGAATGTCCTCTTCCGCGCCGCCGTGCTGTGCGAAGGCGATGCGCTGACCATTGGGGATTTTCCGCAGGTCGCCAGCAAGACGGCACCGCGCTCCATGCCGGATGCTGCCAACACCAACCAGGATTCCGGCGTTACCCTGTTTATGTCAGACGGGCATATGCGTCCGCTTGATGATATTGAGGCGGACATCATTCGCCTCGCCATTGGCCATTATCGCGGACGCATGACCGAAGTTGCCCGGCGTCTCGGGATTGGTCGGTCCACGCTTTACAGGAAACTTGCCGAACTGGGGATCAGCGAAGTCGCCTGACTTCCCATTGGCGGAAGCGCCGTCTAGGCAGCCGCATGACCGGTGATCTTTTTTCTGACAATCCGAAACAGACCATTGAGGGTAAGTCGCTGACGCGTGCAGATGTCACCGCCTTGCTGCGGGGCGGCGGGCCCTTGCACCTTGTCGATTGCGATCTGGAAGACGCCGATTTGTCAGACCTTGATCTGACAGGCGCGGTGTTTGATCGGTGCGCGATGCGCCATGCCAAGTTTAAGGGCGCACGACTTGATGGCGCACGCTTCATCTCCTGCCGGGGGGCGTTTGCTGATTTTGTCAGCGCGTCCTTGGGGGAGGCCCTCTTTACCTCAAGCGATTTTAACAACGCGGCGTTTCGCGGCACGACGCTGTCTTCCGCGCAGTTCAAAAGCTGCAAGCTGACCGGCGCGGACCTGACCGATGCGCGCATGATGGATGTGCGCTTTGAAGAGACATTGCTGATCAACGCCAAATTACCGGGCCATTCTTTCCGCAAGCAAAAGCTGGTCCGCGTTGATTTCAGCCAGGCGGATTTGCGCAAATGCGATTTTCGCGAGGCGGTTCTCGACGCCTGTTCGCTGCGGGATGCCAATGTAACGGCTTGCCGTTTTGAAGGCACAGATTTGCGCGGGGCAGACCTTGGCGGCATCCGGCTGATCGATGCGGCACCCTATCGCGGGGCCATTATTTCCCGCGAACAGGCAGGGCAGTTGTTGGCCGAACTCGGCCTCAAGGTCGCTTAGCTGCGCCCAAAAATCGTCGTTGTCGCCCACCATCCCATCAAAGAAGCGCTGCCGGTGAGGACCGTGCCCCACATGATGTCGAGCACAGTGACCTTGGTGCTCCACATTTTGAGCGTCGCCTGATTGGTGAGATCATAGGTCGCGTAGCACAGGCATCCGAGCACTGCGCCTTGGATAAGGGCGGTCTGCCAGCGGCCATTGGCCAGCGCAGGGCCGACGGCAAACCACATCATCCCGGCAATATAGAGCAGGTAAAAGACCACTGCCGGCCCGAGCTTTAAGCTGCCGAGCAATGGGCCGAGCTCCGGCTGGTAAAGCCGCGTGTACATGGTCCGCAGCCAGATACTGTCGATGAGCGCAAAGGCGATTCCCGTCGCTAGATAACCTACGGCATATTTTGCAAGCATCGTCATTCTCCTGTGCGATCAGCGCGGGCTAAGGGCGGCATCCCGGTGCCCGCGCCAGATGCGTATCGCCTGTACGCTTTCATAGACGTCGTGCACACGGATGATCTGCGCACCTTGTTCGGCGGCTTTGAGCGCAAGTGCAAGCGATCCGCCCAATCTTTTGTCGGCCGGGGCCTCGTTGGACAGCGCGCCGACAATGCGCTTGCGGCTGGCGCCGAGCAGCACAGGCACGCCAA
>JBBATT010000295.1:0-3438 GCA_040398605.1 Chakrabartia sp. | reverse complement strand
TTGCGCAATTCCCACACGCTTTCGGCAGGCGCGATATGGTCTTCGCGGCCGGCCTGAATGAAGCTGGGGGTCTTCACCTTGGTCAGATCAATCGGCACGCCGAGCGCGGACAGCGCCCCTGGCTTTGTCAGGAGATTGTCGCGATAGAGATCGCACAAATAGCTCTTATGCCATTTGGCGGGCAGGTTGGTAACGTCGCCATTCCAATGCAGCAGATCAAACGCCGGATAGGGTTCCCCCATCAGATAGTTTTTGGCGACGGTGCTCCAGATCAAGTCATTGCCGCGCAACAGATTAAAGGTCGCCGCAAGAAAGCGCCCGTCGAGATAGCCATCGGTCGCCATGCCTTCGACCAGCTTGATCTGCGCCTCATCGACAAAGTTGAGGAGATCGCCCGCCTTGGCGAAATCCACTTGGGCGGTGAAGAAGGTCGCTGATTTGACCTTATCTGCCTGTCCGGTTGCCGCCAGAACGGCGAGCGTTGCGGCGAGCGTCGTGCCTGCCACGCAATAGCCGATGGTGTGGACCGCTTCGACGCCCAGCAGATCGCGCACGGTGTCGATCGCCTCCATCTGGGCTGCGATATACGTGTCCCATGTCGTGTCGGCCATCGACGCATCTGCCGACTTCCATGAGACGATGAACACGGTGATGCCCTGATCCACGCACCATTTGATGAAGCTCTTCTGCGGCGTCAGATCCAGGATGTAGAAACGGTTGATCCAAGGCGGGAAGATGAGGAGCGGTGTTGCCAGCACCTTGTCGGTCGCAGGCGTATATTGGATCAGCTGGAAGAGCGGCGTCTGGTAGACGACCTTGCCCGGCGTCGTGGCGATATTCTCACCCAGCTTGAAGGCCTCAGGGTCCGTATGCGTCAGCTGCCCGCTCTGCAGGTCCGCCATCATATGCTGCATGCCGGTCATCAGGCTGGCGCCGTTTGTCTCCACCGCCTTTTGCAGCGCGACCGGATTGGTGAAGGGCGAATTGGCAGGGCTCATCGCATCGACGACGGTCCGCATGGCAAAGTGCAGCTTGGCGCGTTCATGATCGTCGGTCGCGGGCACCGCATCGACCAGCGACATCATGTGATCAGACATGGTGGCATAGCCCTGCCGCACCAGCGCGAAGAGCGGATGATCCCATTCCGCTCCCTGAAAGCGACGATCCTTCGGGGGCGCTTGCGTTTCCATAACCTGCGCGATGGGCGCCAGCATTTGGCCGAGCATATCAAGCATTTGCTGATAGGCACCCTGCGGATCGACGGGAAACTCTGGCTTTGGCAGGTCTTGCGTCATCGAATGTCCCGGTGTGCATTGGTTGCGGCAGCCGCCTTTGGATGGCATAGCGCCGAAATTCGTCAACCGAAAGAAGCCAATGTCCGAAGAATTCTATCGCATGAAGCGCCTGCCGCCCTACGTCATTGCTGAAGTCAATGCGATGCGGGCCGCGGCCCGTGCGGACGGACAGGACATTATCGACCTCGGTATGGGCAACCCGGATTTGCCGCCGCCCGCGCATGTGATTGAAAAGCTGTGCGAAGTCGCGATGAAGCCCGATGCGCATGGCTATTCGGCCTCGTCCGGCATCCCCGGCATCCGCCGTGCACAGGCCAATTATTATGGCCGCCGCTTCAATGTCGATGCGGATCCTGAAACCGAAGTCGTCATGACCATGGGGTCGAAGGAAGGGCTGTCTAGTCTTGCGACCGCGATCACCGCGCCCGGCGATGTCGTGCTCGCGCCGAACCCCAGCTATCCCATCCACACCTTTGGCTTCATCATTGCGGGCGCCACGATCCGCTCCGTCCCGACCACGCCCGATGAACGCTATTGGGAATCGCTGGACCGTGCGATGCGCTATTCCGTGCCGCGCCCGTCGGTGTTGATCGTCAACTACCCGTCCAACCCGACGGCAGAAACGGTCGACCTTGCCTTCTATGAGCGGCTCGTTGCCTGGGCGAAGGAGAACAAGGTCTGGATCATTTCCGACCTCGCTTATTCAGAGCTTTATTTTGACGGCAACCCGACGCGGTCCATCCTCGAAGTGCCCGGTGCGAAGGATGTGGCCATTGAGTTTACGTCGATGTCCAAGACCTTCTCCATGGCCGGGTGGCGCGTCGGCTTTGCGGTGGGCAACAAGCAACTCATCGCCGCGTTGAAGCGTGTGAAAAGCTATCTCGATTATGGGGCGTTCACCCCCATTCAGGCCGCCGCCTGCGCCGCGCTCAACGGCCCGCAGGATATCGTTGCTGCCAACCGCGAGCTCTACCAGAAGCGCCGCGACGTGATGGTGGAAGCCTTTGGCCGGGCCGGGTGGGATATCCCCAGCCCCAAGGCCTCTATGTTCGCTTGGGCACCGCTTCCGCCTGCGCTCAAGGACATGGGGAGCCTTGAATTCTCCAAGCAGTTGCTGACCGAAGCCAAGGTCGCGGTCGCGGCCGGTGTCGGCTATGGTGAGGATGGCGAAGGCTATGTCCGCATCGCGATGGTCGAAAATGAGCAGCGCCTGCGTCAGGCCGCGCGCAACATCCGCAAGTATCTGCAATCCATGGGTGTGAACGCACCTGCCGGCAAAGCAGACTAAATCAGATGCCCGTACCCGGCTTTGCCTTTTGCTATCGGTTCCGTGTGCGTTGGTCCGAAGTGGACCCGCAAAAGGTCGTCTTCAACGCGCGCTATCTCGATTATGGCGATGTCGGCATCACCGAATATTGGCGCGCCGTTGATTTCCGGGGTGAAGGCGGGGCGGGGCCAATGGATTTCCATGTCGCCCAAGCCGATGTCACCTATCGCAAGCCCATCATAGCTGATGAGCTGATCGACATCTGGTGTCGGATTGAGCGGTTCGGGACGACGTCGATGACCGTCCTGATGGAACTGCACGGTGCGGGGTCCAATGGGGATGATCTGCGCGCGCGGGTGACTGAAGTTCAGGTCAATGTTGATCTGGAGACACACAGCCCAAAGCCGATCCCCGACGGGGTCAGAGCGCGCTTCTCAGCCTTTGATGCCCAGACCGCGCCCGTGTTGCGCGGCGAAGGCCTTTAAGAGCGAGGTCGGCGCCCCGGGCGGGGCAGCACGGGACGCCGAGTTGGTTTGGGGTGCCGAGACTATTTTCGAAATCGACACTCCTGGGTCGCGAGTCAATTTCTGCCATTTTGGCATGACGTAGTCATGACAGGCGCGGGCAATCGTCCACCGGAAATCACACGCCAAAAACAAAGAGGCAGCCGTGCGGGGGGGGACCTGCGCGGCTGCCTTTCATATGCCCGACGGGAGATAAGGGAGTGTCGTCGGGCGGGGGTATAATGTGTCTGTATTCGCTCGCCTTAGCGGGCCTTTTCGTTGCACTTGGCGAGTTCTTCCGCCGTGAACTCTGTGCCATTGGCCGAGAACGCCGAAATCTTGCCGATTTCACGGGCGGCAGCGGCGCAGACGA
>JBBATT010000294.1:651-3443 GCA_040398605.1 Chakrabartia sp. | reverse complement strand
GGGGTGAGGAAGCGAACCGTGTCACGCAGATCACCGTCACCGTTCAAGTCACGACCGAAATAAGGCGTGCCGCCGATATAGCCCGTCTGGCAGCTATAGTCTGCCGTGCTTGGCGCGGTGACGCACTGGAGCGGCGTTGCAGTGCCGCCTGTCGGGTTAACGTCGCGCAGGCCTTCTTGGCCAACGGCAGTCCCGCCGCCATTCGCTTTCACATATTGGAAGCTCGGATCAACGGTCAGGACCAGTCCATCCGACAGGGTGAATTTGGAGGCCATGCGGATGTTGCCCGTGTTCGACGGGTTGTAACGTTCATCAAAGGTCGAACCGCAGCTATTTGCGGCGTCAGCGACGTCGGCACGCGCAACCGTATTCACGGTGCAAGGCGCAACCTTATAGAAGCGTTCATCCTTGGTCAGCGGGAAGCGGCTAGGAACGGCTGTCGTCAGCGGATTGTCGATGCGCAACGGCACCGAACCGAAGAAGTTGTTGCGGTTCTGGTTGTAATGACCAGACACCGAGATGAAATCGCCATTGTCGCCGATGGGCTGGAAGATGCGCGCATTATACTGCTGCTTGTGGATGTGACCACGATCATTAAACACGACGTCATTTTCGGCATTGCTCGCCGAGATGAAGGCGCGCGTGCCCGACGACGTTAGTTCGCCCGTATCCAACATCCCGAAAAGCCGGACAAAGCCATATTCGCCCACGGAAGTCACAAACTTTGCGCCAAAATCCTTACCCGGCGTGCGTGTGCGATAGTTGACGGTGGAACCCGAAGCAGCCGCCGTCGGACTGTCCACATCTGTTGAACCCAGGTTCACGTTCACCTGTTCGATGAGTTCCGGGTCAAGCTGCTGGTTGGAATAGAGCGCATAGTTACCGGAATCGTTCAGCGGCACGCCATCAAAGGTCTGTGATATACGCGTGTTGTCAAACCCGCGGATATACATCTTACCACCGGCCGAACCGAACGGGTCATTGTTCTGGAAGCTGACACCGGGAAGCTGGTTGATGAGGTCATTGACCGTCTGGCCCGGGGCCTGGCGCTGGATGAATTCCTGCGTGATGACAGCCTTCGCCTTTGTCGTATCTGGCGCGACGATCCCGGCCACACCATTGTCGAGCTTGGTCGCGGTGACAACAATTTCCTTGTCGAAGTCAATCGAGCCGGTGGATTGCGCGAATGCAGGCGTTGCCGCGACAATCGCGATAGCTGCAGCGCCGAAATAGAACTGGTTCTTCATGGGGACCCCCTGATGTGGCTTTCGTCGGTTCAGCGCGTTTCAAGCAACGCGAACTGAGCTCGGATGGTCGCCATATGTTTCGGGAGTGTGACGAGAAAGATGAATTACGACAGCGACTTAAGAGTCTTTTGCTGCGTTGCAAAAAGGTCACCCTTGCAACCAAAGTGGCGTTAAATTAGCCCTTGGCACGGCGGACCGGAACAGGGACGTTGCAGATGTCTGCCCCGCCTGCTGGCACATTGAAAAAAGCATCCCGCCGATTGGCGCGCGCATCGGCATAGCGGGCGAAGCTGCCGCTCTCTGTCGACAGATATTCATAGGGCGGCAGGCCTTTCACCTCATTACCCAGTCTAACGGACAGGATCGGCGTCCGCTCCTTCGCAGTCTTGTAAAAGCCCAGCCCCTCTGTCCCCCGCGGCAACGAGGAGAGATGCTCAATCCCCTCAATCACCCGCCCGACGAGTGCGATATTCCGGTCAAGATGGTGCGGTGCATGGCCGATGACAGTATATAGCTCCGCGCCCGTCCCTGTATCCGGAGAGAGCCCACGCCCGACGCCAACCATGCCGTAACAGTGGACGGGCCAGACATCTTGCACGTCGGCACCGACCGGCCAGCCTGCAACAAAGCCCGAGATCATCGAATAGGGATCAGGGTTACCGGCGGGATTGCGCCGGCTGGATTGCATTGCCCCCGGTTCGGCCTTGATCGCCTGCAGCAAGCTCTCGCCCGAGAACGTCATTTTCGTCCGGCGGAAAGCTTCCGTCAGATCCTCGACCATTTTTGGCGATCGCAAAACATAAGCACTCTGAGGCACAGGCAGCAGCCCGTCCGGCAGCTTCTTCGCCTTCTTGGGGTCCTCGCCCTCCGCATCACCCCATTGCGCGACATAATTGTCCTGCACGCGGTTGACGCTCACCCCGTCATACCAGCGGGCCGCAACGAGCGTACGGATATTCCCCACCCAGCCTTGTGAGAATGGCTGTGGCATCAGTTGGATAACCAAACGCCGCCCCCTGCCCTTTGCATCCGGCGCAAGCTCCATCACCATCAGGTCAGACGGCGCGATCCGCACCCAATCCGCAGCAGGCGCCGCCGCCACAATCTCCGACGGCGCAAGCGCGGGTTTTTCAGCAGCAGGAGCAGCGGCCAGTAAAGGCAGCGCAGCAAAGGCAAGAGTCAGTCTTTTCATAGGAACGCAAGATTGCACAGCATCCGCCCTTGCGAAACCCCTTCACCCGCGATAGGGCGCGCATCTTCCAGTGCATGCGGAGCGGTGGCCGAGTGGTCGAAGGCGCTCGCCTGGAAAGTGAGTATACGTCAAAAGCGTATCGAGGGTTCGAATCCCTCCCGCTCCGCCACGCAGTCCAGCGAACTGGTCTCCACACAATCTAGCCGCCCAAAAGCCGAAGGTTTCTGAGCGGTATCTGGTTTCTATCCGGAGTTTTTTGGCGTGAATTCCGCCCGATTTTGAGACGAAATAGGGCGTTTTGACCGCGAGTCTCCATCGTGCAGCAAACGGCTCCGGTTTCCCTGTTAAACAGG
>JBBATT010000294.1:0-641 GCA_040398605.1 Chakrabartia sp. | reverse complement strand
AAGTGAGTATACGTCAAAAGCGTATCGAGGGTTCGAATCCCTCCCGCTCCGCCATTCAACCCATTGGAATCATTCTATTCCTTTGGGTTGGTGCGAAAAATCCCCTGCATTTCAAGGGTTATAGGCAACAGCCTCTCCACCGCCTCGCGAAGGATACGACCCGGTTTTGCTCTCTTGGGCCCGATATTCTCTCAAGCTCTCGACTGCACCGGATTTGGTGGATGACCATATCCGCCTGTTTTCCTGCCATATTCTCCCGAAACTATTTGATGGTTGGACACCCGTCGAATCCCAAGGTTTCACCGGCATCCAACCTCACGAGCTTGAAATTTCCACGTATCCGATCAGCTCCGCAGAATAGCTCCCGTCGCCTGTCGCCAGACCCTTGTGCTTCAACTCACGTTGCAGGGTCGGTTCAACCACGTTTGTGAAAAGGCTCAGCCTTTCTTCAGCAGTCAGGAAAGGTTTAGAGACCGGTGCGTTCAGATACTGGCCGGACTGCCTTTCCACCGCAGGCATTCGTGTGCCGTCTGGTTGCACCGCAATTGTCTGGATCGTGGTTCGCCGCTCGCCATTCGCAACAGCAGACTCGACAATCCAGAACGACACTAATGTCGGGCTGATGTCGTCGCTGGTTACGG
>JBBATT010000293.1:0-3446 GCA_040398605.1 Chakrabartia sp. | reverse complement strand
ACCAGATTTCGCGGACCTATCGCAGCGACGTCGTGCACGGCATCGAGCCGGGTGACCTCGGCAAGCTTGGATTTGAAGAAGTCCAAGGTTGGGCCGCTGACCTGACTGCGCGTTTTGACGCGGGCGAATTCGATGTCGCCCACCTGTTCTTCTCCAAGTTCGTGAGCGTCCTCACGCAGGAGCCCACGGAAATCCAACTGATGCCAGTCGCTGTTGCCGAAACCGGTGCAGCACCAGCAACAGCAGGCGCTTCGGTGGAATATGAACCCGACGAGGAGGAAATCCTCGCCGACCTGCTGCCGCGCAACGTCTCGGTCCAGCTGCTCCGTGCCCAGCGTGAAAACGCAGCATCGGAACAGGGGTCCAAGATGACCGCGATGGACAACGCCACCCGCAACGCCGGTGACATGATCAACAAGCTGACGATCCAGTATAACCGGACCCGTCAAGCCGCGATCACCACCGAACTCGTCGAAATCATCTCGGGCGCCGAAGCGCTCTAATCAGACACGAAGGCAAGGAAGACAGATATGGCTACCGCCCCGAAGAAGACCGCAGCTAAGCCAGCCGCCGCAAAGCCCGCAGCAGCTGCAAAGCCCGCCGCTGCGAAGAAAGCTGCCGCCCCTAAGGCTGCTGCCCCCGCAAAGAAGGCCGCTGCTGCGACCGCAACCGGCGCAACCGCGCTGAACATTGCGGGCGCCACAGGCCGCATCAGCCAGGTTATTGGCGCTGTTGTCGACGTGACGTTCGAAGGTCAGCTGCCGAACATTCTGTCGGCGCTTGAAACGAGCAACAACGGCCAGCGCCTCGTTCTCGAAGTCGCCCAGCACTTGGGAGAAAACACCGTCCGCACGATCGCTATGGACGCGACCGAAGGTCTGACCCGCGGGCAGGCGGTTCGTGACACGGGTGCCCAGATTTCAGTGCCAGTTGGCCCTGCAACGCTTGGCCGCATTCTGAACGTCGTCGGGGAACCGATTGACGAACGTGGCCCGGTTGCAACCGAAATGCGCGCGCCGATCCACGCTAAGGCGCCGGAATTCGTTGACCAGTCGACCGAAACCGAAATTCTCGTCACCGGCATTAAGGTCATCGACCTTCTTGCGCCTTACGCAAAGGGCGGCAAGATCGGCCTGTTCGGCGGCGCCGGCGTTGGTAAGACGGTTCTCATTCAGGAACTGATCAACAACATCGCTAAGGGCCATGGCGGCACGTCCGTGTTCGCAGGCGTTGGTGAGCGTACGCGTGAAGGTAATGACCTTTACCACGAATTCCTCGACGCTGGCGTTATCGCCAAGGATGCCGACGGCAACCCGACGCCGGAAGGCTCCAAGGTTGCTCTGGTGTTCGGTCAGATGAACGAACCGCCGGGAGCACGCGCCCGCGTTGCTCTGTCGGGTCTGACGATCGCTGAGTACTTCCGCGACCAAGAAGGCCAAGACGTTCTGTTCTTCGTCGACAACATTTTCCGCTTCACGCAGGCAGGTTCGGAAGTGTCAGCACTTCTCGGCCGTATTCCTTCGGCCGTGGGCTATCAGCCGACGCTCGCCACGGACATGGGCCAGCTTCAGGAACGCATCACCTCCACCAACAAGGGGTCGATCACCTCGGTGCAGGCCATTTACGTTCCGGCAGACGATTTGACCGACCCTGCACCTGCAGCTTCGTTCGCTCACTTGGATGCCACGACCGTTCTTAACCGTGCGATTTCGGAACTCGGCATCTATCCGGCCGTTGACCCGCTCGATTCCACCAGCCGCGTTCTGACCGTCGCTGTCGTCGGCCAGACGCATTACGACACGGCCCGCCGCGTTCAGGAAACGCTGCAGAAGTACAAGTCGCTGCAGGACATCATTGCCATTCTCGGCATGGATGAATTGTCGGAAGACGATAAGCTGATCGTGAGCCGTGCGCGTAAGATCCAGCGCTTCCTGTCGCAGCCGTTCCACGTCGCCGAAGTCTTCACGGGCATCAGCGGTAAGTTCGTGGCGATCGAAGATACGGTCAAGTCGTTCAAGGCTGTCGTCGATGGCGAATATGACCACCTTCCCGAAGCAGCCTTCTACATGGTTGGCGGGATCGAAGAAGTTGTCGCCAAGGCTGCCAAGCTGGCTGCCGACGCCTAAGATTACTCCCCTCCCGTCCGCGGGAGGGGCATCAGGACACTAACGATGGCATTGCACTTCGAACTCGTCACACCAGAACGCCTCGTCCGCTCGGAAGACGTCCATATGGTCGTCGTCCCCGGGACAGAGGGCGATTTCGGCGTCCTTGAAGGCCATATGCCGGTGATGTCGACCATCCGCAGCGATGCGGAAGTCGAAATCTACGCAACCGCAGGGGCGGCTGCTGAACGGATTAAGATCACGGGCGGCTTTGCCGAAGTGAACGATAAGGGTCTGACGATCCTCGCCGAACACGCGGCCTGATCCATCTGGACATATAGCGAATAAAAACGCCTCGGCAGAAATGCCGGGGCGTTTTGCTATGTGCCGCGCTTTGGCGTCGCGCTGCGCCAAAGGAACAGGCCCGCGCCAACAATGAGGGCTGAGCCCCCCAGAGACGTGAGATCCGGCATGTCACCAAAGATGGTGGCGCCAATGGTGATCGCAACAATCAACTGCACATAGGTCATCGGCGCAATCGTCGCGGCTGACGCCCGCGTGGTTGCCATAAAGATGAGCGTGTGGGCGCAACTGGCCGACACAGCGACGATGGCGCATCGCAAGACGACCGACCAATGCGGCCAATGCACCTCCATCGACGGTATGCCAGAGTGGTCACCGATGACCGCCGCCACAACCAAGATTGGCGTTGCAAGTGCGGCGACGCTGAACTGGAGCGCGAGAACAGAGGCGGTGCCTGCTGCCTTTCGGTTAAGCAGGATCAAAATCGACATGCCAAGCGCGGCTCCAATTGGGAAGAGCGCGGCCAGGCCAACCTCCGCCACATTCGGCCGCAGCACGATGAGAACACCTGCAAAGGCAACAAGGGATGCCAATATCGTGGTCCGCGTCGCCCTTTCCCCCAGGAACAGCGCAGACAGCAGCGCCGTTAACATCGGCCCGATGAAAGTGATGGCGGTCGCATCGCCCAGAGGCATCAACTTGACACCAATGAAGAAGCAAACGGCCGACATGGACACCGCCAACGCCCGGCCCCAGTGGAGCAGGGGGTTGGAAAGGGCAAAACCAGCTTTCCCCTCCTTCATGAGGAGCAGCACGCCTAAGCCACCTGCACCAAGGAAATAGCGCAGCGCCGCAATCGCGGTTGCAGGCCAAAGCGGAACCATCGACTTTACGATGGCATCGCCCATCGACAGAAGAATATATCCACCCAGCGCGAACAAAAGGCCCTGTGCGCTTGCATGGGCAGGACTGTTCTTTCCGGACAGCGGCATGATGCTGCGCTTCCAACAAAAGCCCGTGGCCCGCAATCGAAATCGA
>JBBATT010000292.1:0-3449 GCA_040398605.1 Chakrabartia sp. | reverse complement strand
GCGGCCTCAGTCAATTCAATCTGGTCGACGATGTCGCATGCGCAAGCGCGCAAGGCCCGTTTGGCATCATCGACGCCAAAAGATGTATCGGAAACGATGACGGCTCTTGGTCTCATGAGCGCTTCGAAACCCACTGAATTCATATTGCATCCCCACACGCAATGACGAACCCTGTATTGAAACCATTTTGGCTATAAGTCGCGCCGATATTCATCCAATTTCGACCGAGAGGGGCAAATGGAGAAAGCGCTCCAAATAGGAGCGTCAGTAATCTGGAAATAAAACCTTTAGAATCAGGAATTTGGCTTATCATCCGCCGGAGAGACTTCTATCCGTTTCGGAGAGAAATGCGCGCATGTCATCATTGTGATGGACAAAATCACCCGTCTCCTGCGCTCCGGCAATCCCTGAAATCGCGTGCGCCACACGCGCCGCAGGGATGGAACGATAACGCGACAAGACGTTGGGCGTCAGCATGTCCGTCAACGGGCTTACGGCAATCGCAAGGCGTTCTCCGACACGCATGGGGCCAGCCCTCTGTCCGGTTAGCAGACCGGGTCTGAAAATGTCGATGCGGGAGAACCCTAGACCTCCGACATCTACTTCAGCCTTGCCTTTGGTAGACAGGTAAAAGTTCCGAGACCCTGCATCCGCCCCCACCGACGTGACGAGCAGCAACTGCCGGGCACCTGCGGAACGACAGGCCGCTGCAAACGCCACAACCGCTGCGTGATCTAACGCTGCAAAGGCCGCCTGGCTTCCCGCAGCCTTGATCGTTGTGCCCAGACAACAAACCGCCACATCGCATTTGAGATCAGCGATGTGTGCAGGCCAATCGGACGCGGGAGAGACGATCTGATCCTGCTTGCTGACGGCGTCCGGCAATGCACGACGAGAGACGGTTGTTACGTTCGTGACATCATCGCGTGCAAGCAACCGCTTAAGAACTAATCCGCCGATCAGGCCTGTCGCCCCGGCCAAAATGATGCGCATTCGTCCCTCCCCGTCTTCAAAAGCTGTCAGGCAAATCGACGGGCCCGATCAACTCCCTGTGTCTTGTAATCGCATATCGGTCTGTCATGCCCGCGATAAAATCGCAGATATGCCGATCCAGATCGGGTTGCTCCGTCGGCACGCCTGCGCGCCATTCTTCCGGCAGAAGCTGGCGATCAGCATGATAGGCTGCAAACAAGCCAGACACGATCCTGCCGCACGTTCCGGCAATCTCGAGCTGATAGGGATGATGATAGAGATTGGCGTACATGAAACGCTTTAGGTCAGCCTCTGCCGTCGCCATCTCATCGGAAAAACCCACCAACGCGTGATCGGCGTGCCGCACGTCGTCCACTGACGAAACGCCCGCCGCCGTTATCCGGCGCTGCGATTCCGTGATGACATCATTGACCATGGCGCCAATCTGACCGCGCACAAGTTCGGCCGCCAACAAGCGCTGGTCCGCCTCCGGGAAACGCGATTTGACCGACGCCCACCCCTCGGCCACCAGGGGCGCCTGCACGACTTGATCAAAGTCCAGAAGACCGGCGCGCAGCCCATCATCAATGTCGTGATTGTCATAGGCAATGTCGTCGGCAATGGCCGCGACCTGGGCCTCCAGCGACGCGCGCTGTGTCAGCCCGAGCGGAAATTCGGCGTCCACTTCCCGCATTGCCCAGCCGGGTTCAAAAACCGGGCCGTTATGTTTAGCCAGTCCCTCCAGCGTTTCCCAAGTCAGATTGAGGCCGGGCCAACCGGGATAAGACCGCTCAAGCCGCGACAAGATCCGCAGCGCATGACCATTGTGGTCAAAGCCGCCGGAGCCAACCATCGCCTGTTCCAGACCACGCTCCCCGGCGTGGCCAAAAGGCGGATGGCCCAAATCATGCGCGAGGCACAGTGCCTCGGTCAGATCCTCGTCCAGGCCCAACGCACGGGCAATTGTGCGGCCAATCTGGGCGACCTCGATGCTATGTGTCAGACGTACTCGGAAATGATCCCCGTCCGGTGCCACAAAAACCTGCGTCTTGTGCCGCAAACGTCGAAACGAGATGGAGTGGATGATCCGGTCTCGGTCGCGCTGGAATGCGCTGCGTGGCCCCCGAACGCTTCCTAACGGCTCAGGGTGAAGTCGGCCCCGACTTTGGTCCGGGTCGCAGGCAAAAACAGCACGTGCCGTCATTTGCCGCCAATTCTGGAAATCTCCTGCCCCGCATCCGAAGAGAAAGTCGTCGCCTGCACCCCTTCCTTTGCCAAGCTGCTGACGAGATCGCGCGCGTCACCCACCGACTTGAGCGGCCCAACCAGCAGGCGGTTGGTTTGGCGGAAAGGAACGGTCCAGGCATTCTGCTTGGACAGGCTCTTGCTCGCCTGTGACTTCAAACGGCGCCAGGTTCCCGGCAAGCCCGCCTCATTATTGCCGGTTGCGATCTGCACCCAGACGCGCGCAGGGTTGCGACGGGCCTTGGCTTCTTCTTCGGCAACACGCTTTTCCTCAGCCAGCTTTTCAGCCTTCAGCTTGGCATCAGCCGCTGCCTTCTTTTGCGCAGCGAGGCGAGCCGCGCGTAGCTGCGCCTCATTTGGGAGGGCTGCGGCTGCACTTTCCTGCTCCAATTCCAACGTCTTGACGATGTCGGCCAAGGTTAAGGCAGGACGCGATGCAACGACAGCCGCAGGGGCAGCCGCCACGCTCTCAGAAGGTGGAGCCGCGGGCGTTTGAGACGCCGGGGGCGATGGTGCCACAAAAGCTGGAACGGGTGTGCCGATGACGGCGGACAATTGCTGCTGCGGCGCATCAGAGCGCGGCACGTCCACCGCCGTTACCGCTGCAGGCGGTGGGCTGGCCGGGGTTTGCATTGGGATCACTGGGCTGAACGCGACACTGGCCGGGCTCGGCGCCAACGTCGGCACCGGTGATGGCAGCGGCTTTGCCGCAGTAGAGCCTACGATCCCCGCTGGACGGGCGGGAGATGTGGCAACCACCGGGGCAGGTGCGGACAAGCCAGTTACGGGGGACGGTGTTACTCGTCGGGGCAGCGCCGCTGGAACTTCGAATAGAGGGGCAGGTGGCGTCGTTGAAGATGGCGCCGTCAAAACAGGAGTGTTGGTTCTCGCCACAACCGTGACGCTCTGTTGTCCAGAAGCCGATCGCATGGAAATAGCATCCGGCAAGGGCAGGCTCGACGCCCCTCTGACCACGACCGGCTTGTCCCCGGGCGCAGGCATGACCGCAGCAACGCGTGCCGCAACAGCAGGGGGAGTGGCACTCGCTGCTGATGTTTTGGCTTCCTGGCCCCTGTCGCTCGCCTGACGCCCTCTGGCCGCAAGTTTTGCCAGCCGCTCATCTTCACGCGCCTTGCGACGCGCCTCTTTTGCGTTGACGGGCGGTGGCGCAACAACAGCGACCCGCTCCGGCGGCGGTGCCGTCAGACGTGCCGCTGCGGTCGGGTCAACAG
>JBBATT010000291.1:0-3449 GCA_040398605.1 Chakrabartia sp. | reverse complement strand
TCAGGCTGTCGGGCCACCCTAAGGGCGACCCGGATATGGATCGCCGTTTATTCGGCTGCCATCGCAACCGCGTCAACCGACACGTATTTGCGACCTTGGCGGCCTGCATGGAAACGCACGCGACCACCCGAGGTGGCGAACAGCGTATGATCCCGGCCACAACCGACATTCACGCCCGGATAGACGCGTGTGCCGCGCTGACGCACGATGATGTTGCCGGCGAGGACAGTTTCGCCGCCGAATTTTTTGACGCCCAAACGACGGCCCGCTGAATCGCGGCCGTTGCGTGAGGAACCACCTGCCTTTTTATGTGCCATGGTCCGTTACTCCTTATTCTGCCGCGGCGGCTTTTTTGGCCGCTGGCTTCTTGGCGGGCTTGGCTTCAGCGGCGGCCTCAACGGGTGCAGCTGCTGCCTTTTTCGGAGCGGCCTTTGCAGGCGCGCCGACAGCGAGAATCTTCAAAACCGTCAGGCTCTGGCGGTGGCCATTGCGACGACGATAATTGTGACGACGACGCTTCTTGAAGACGATGACCTTGTCACCGCGACCCTGTGTCAGGATTTCGGCAGATACCGAAAGGCCTGTGGTCGGCTTCACTTCGCCAGCATCGCTTGCGAAAAGAACGTCATCCAACGTCACCGTGTCACCCGCTTCACCAGCAAGCTTCTCAACGACGATCTTGTCTCCGGCGGCGACGCGGTACTGCTTGCCGCCAGTGCGCACGATTGCGAACATGGCTATCTATCACTTCTTCTAATAAGCTTCGATGCCGCGCAAAGGTCATCACCGGTAGGCAGTGCCTCGGCGCGGAAGCGGGTTCGCTAGAGAGGCCTCACGATTCTGTCAACCGCAAAGCGCTAGATCTCAATGGAGCACTCGGTCAGGGGGTAACGCTTCATTAACCGTAAATGCGCCATAACGGCATTTACTGTCACCATATCGGATGAAGATTTGAATGTCGCATCTTCCCGGGTGGCTCTGGAGGTTGGTCGTGTCTCGCTATCTGGCGACGTTGCTGCGGGTTTGGCTGGTTCCGGCGCTGCTCATTGCGCCGGTGTCGCCCGCCCGTGCCGATCTGCGTGCGACGCCCATTTGGTGGGACCAGAACAGTGTCGGCGCCACGCCCGACTGGCATTATCGTGTCGCGATCAACGTCCCAGGCGGTGCCACCGTCAATTCTACCGTTAAAGTTGATGTCGATTTTCAAGCTTTGCTCAGCACGATGGGGGTGACGGGCACATTTGATATTAACAGCCCCCGCGTCGTCCGCGCCACCGGTGCCCTTGCCACAACGCAAGAGTTTACCGATTCGGTTTTTGCAGATGCCACGGACGCGACAGGCAATGCGCGTGGCGAGGTGCGCTTCATCCTGCAGGACGCTGGTGCCACGACCTATTTCCTTTATTTTGACATCACGCAGAACGGCGCCAAACCAGCCAACCCGCAAACGCCCATCAACGGCAATTTCGAAAGAGGCGGGGCAGGGGTTGCGCTCCCTCCGGGCTGGTCGCTTGCCAACAAGGTTGAGGCAACGCTCGATTCTGAAATCCGCCCCAGTGAGAATCCAACCATCACGACGGACGGGACGAACCTGATCAACAGTCCCCGTGCAACCGATGGGACACCCCGCACGGGCCAGTTTTCTTATCTGCTCGGCGCGCGGTCCAATAACGAAGTCGGCACCGGCCAGAACCGGATTACTCTGGAACGAACGTTTACGGTTCCCGCGACATCTCCGGGCAACTTTTCCCTGCGCTGGCGCCCTGAGGGGTGGGACAGTAACATCAATGGAAGCAACAACTGGGACTATATCCGTATCCAGATTGTCGGGACGTCGACGACCGAAATCGTCGGGCCGACGCTGGGCAGTTACGCTACAGTTCCGTTCAGTCCCAATTACGGCACAGCCGAAGCCTCGACGACGCAATTCGGATATCGCCACTATAATGGCTTCGATATGACGACCACTCAGGTCCACCAGCTCGGCATGACAGTGCCTTATGCGGCAGAACCCTGGTGGACCCGCACCGTCTCGCTCGCGGCATTTGCCGGGCAGACAGTCACCCTGCGGATCACGACGAGCCACACTGTCCTTTACAAGAGCTGGTTCCATATCGACGACGTGGAATGGTCTGTTGTCACCGCGACCTTGGGCACCCCTCAGGCCTTTGGTGTGAACATTACCGGGCCTGCCGCAGGCGGCGTCTATGCCCCCGGCCAGATCTTGGCGACCACAGTGCAGGTGGATGCGACACCAACGCACCCAACCGCCCCAATGATCGCGCGGATATTTGACAACACCAACACGTCGGTCGGCACAGACTTCCTGCTCTACAATGATGGAACGCACGGCGATGCAGTGGCCGGAGACGCGTTCTGGTCCAATAATGGGCTTATACCCGCAGAGCCTGCCCCGACCATTCCCTTAAGTGCGCCGACCAGCGGCGGCTGGACGCTGCGCGTTTACGGGCGCGATGGGTCTACAAGCACCATCGGCGCGCTTGCAGGCCTCATTCGTGGACCCGGTTCCGGCGCAGCGGCGGAAACCCAGGCCAATTTCTACAACATTGATGAAGTCGCCTTCAGCGTGCAGCGGGCCGCCATCACGGTTGCGAAAACGAGCACGCTGCTCAGCGATCCGGTGAACGGCACGACGAACCCCAAGATGATCCCCGGCGCCACAATCAGCTACTGCATCCTTGTCAGCAATGCCGGGCCGGCCACCGCAACAACCGTGATCGCAACCGACAGTCTGCCCGCTCAAATGGGTTATGTGGCGGGCTCCATGCGGTCCGGCACAAGCTGCGCCGGCGCGACCACTGTTGAGGATGATAATAACACCGGCGCGGATGAGAGCGACACTGTCGGCGCCAGCTTTGCTGCGGGCACCATCATCATGCTGACATCCACACTGACGAGCGGCGCTGCCATGGCGCTGCTGTTTAACACTCTCATTCAATAAGGGTGCGACGTCGGTCTACGCAGGGCCTGTGTTGTTGAACAGTGCCGTCCTCTTTTGCCTGAACTTCTGAGTTGATGGAAGAATCGCAAGCGCCTGCTTGCACAGCGCACCTTGCTTCGTTAAAGGCCGCCTTCGACTGGCTCCGGGCCCCTTAGGTCCCGGTTTCGCCTCTGCGGAGAGGTGGCTGAGTGGTCGAAAGCACCGCACTCGAAATGCGACGTACGGGCAACTGTACCGAGGGTTCGAATCCCTCCCTCTCCGCCAACATCTCAATGGGAACCGAGGAGATGGGCCTCACTAGGTCAGAAAATCCCCAGCTTCCGCGCCGCTTTGCTGAATGCGACCGAACCTCGGAGACTGCCGGATCGACCAAATTCGGTCTCTGATCGGCTTTCGTCTCTTTTCACCCGAACCTTGCGCGAAGAGGTTTGGTCAGAAAATATTGTTAAATTCCTATCGTTTGAATGAAGGTGGCCGTCGGCAATTT